>NZ_JAUBTT010000248.1:0-1647 GCF_036705125.1 Microcoleus sp. B7-D4 | reverse complement strand
AGGCTCTTTCTGCCCATTCTTGTGACTACTTTCCTATGCCTGACCTCATTCCCGAATTTCAGACCTGAATCCTTACGCTGGGCTTATATTACCGTTCGACCCGGACTATTAATGCTGCTAATTTTATTCGCACTCGACAACTTTGTTACAGGGCTGGTTGAAGTTTTACTCACTCCCTTGGTACTTTCTTTTGCTTCAGTTACCGTTCTCGGAACCATTCAATCTATCGGTGGCGCGGGGATGCTGTTGGGTAGTCTTGCTATGAGTATTTGGGGTGGGCCGAAACGTTTAATTCGTGGCATATTTGTTTTCGATATCCTTGCTCATCTGTGCATCCTAGCATTCGGTTTACGCACGAGTACCGAACTTTTTGCCTTAGCTAACTTCATCTTGTTTTTCAGTTTACCGCTCGTCAATGGCTGGTGCGATGCTATCTTGCTCCGAAAAGTGGCTCCCGATATTCAAGGCCGGGTCTTTGCTACAATCAACATGATTTGTTGGTCGTGTATTCCCGCCGCTTATGTTGTGGCTGGCCCTCTAGCCGAACGAATCTTTGAACCTCTCATGGCGACTGACGGGTTATTGGCAGGAAGCGTCGGACAAATTCTTGGCGTGGGGCCGGGTCGCGGTATTGGCTTGCTATTTATTACGATGGAAATTATAGCGATAGTGGTGACAGTTGCCGCTTACCGATATCCGCGCTTGTGGTTTGTAGAACGCGAATTGCCAGATGTTATTTAGTGCTTGGGGAAAGCTGTGGAGTTTCGTTGCTGTTTCCGGGGGGGCGATCGCTTCACCAATTCCTGTGGGTTATGGTGGCGATCGCCAGTTATGCGAGAGACGAGGATTAATGATGCCACGGCCCTTGCCGGTTGAAACGGCTGAGTCCCCACCGCTTCAATATCTGATACTCTCAAAAAACTATTTCATCACAACAAGATTGCGATCGCCCTCCTCAAACACTGCGATATGCTTAGCCCCTAAAGTGTCGGAAAAACCCACACCCCGCGTTTTTCCACACCACTTGCCTGTACATCCTTTCCCTCATCGCCACAGACAGCCAATAATGCTTCGGCTGCTGCGCCTGCATTTATTCGGATGTTGGTGCAGCGATCGCGCTGTATGACGGTCAGCCGAGGAACGGATTAATTTCGTCCAGTCCCGTCTTAAACCAAGCGACGGATGCTGTGTATTCTACGCCATCGTGAGCTGGACTACCACGTTAAGAAATCCCCGCCGAGCGATGCAGCAATGCAGTAAGTGCGGCAAACTTTCTGGTATCAGGTCGAGTTTACCAAGATGAAGATAGAACGGCACGGGCAGGCCAAAATACTCACGCAACAGGAAATCGAGCTTTTGTTCAACAAAGGTTTGCAAACCGCTCGCGATCGCACCCTCTTCGGAGTTTGTCTCTACACCGCCTGCCGCATTGCCGAAGCTTGTTCCCTGATGGTCAAGGATATCTACTATTAGGGGTGAAGTGAGCAGTCGTACAGAAACTTACGAATCGGCTGAAAGTTTTACTGGATAAGCATTCTAGGAATCACTCTTTTTGTCTCTCAAAAACTTGAAGAGTTGAAAATTAAACTGTACCAATTAAAGCATAGATTTTTTGGTACAGCTTTTTTGTACGGCACAGTAAGGATT
>NZ_JAUBTT010000164.1:4116-9828 GCF_036705125.1 Microcoleus sp. B7-D4 | reverse complement strand
ATCCCCCAAACGGCAACCGACAGCGATCGCATCTCCCATTCTCCCACAGTGCAGGTATCTTGAATCGTGCTTCACACGGCGGACACTTAGCTAAAAGCTTAAGCTGATGGCGATCGCACTTCCAAACAGACTTAAACTGCCACTCAATCCGATGACAAGGCGACTCGGCATAACAAGCACCACATAATCGAATCGGTTCGTACTTCTATGTATTTTCTGATTGACAGCATCAAACCCTTGCGGCTTGTGGCAACCGTTCGATTGATCAAAACATCCCGTCTAGCAGCCCAGTGACTTCTTTTTGGTCGTGGGCGCGGTTGGCACTATAACCGAACTCAAGCAATACGCTGCAACGGTTTGGGAGGATTATGCTAGGCAGGCAACCGCTATTCCTATACTTTATTGAACGGATAAATTAGTTAATAACATCGGGGTTGTCCTCCGGGGCTCGCCCTTCGTCTGTTATCTCTCCTCCCCACTCCGCTACTGCTTCTTCTGCGAGAGCCAAATCGGGATATGGATTAGATGGGGAATCCAACATATAAAACTCACTATTTGGTGTTGCTGTAGCTCGCTCATTCTTCGTCCAATTATTGAGTAGATTGGCTAAATCCGCATCTTCACTTGTCCACTCGCCATTACTAACTTTGGCTTCTTTTCCATCGATATTGACAGTAACCATTACTTACCTCAGTCTGTGTTATTAAGGAATCATGCTTTAACGTACAATCATTTTACGTGCTAATTAAGTAATTTAATCAGCTCTATTTTGTTCTTTGTGCTATATTCAACTGTTCGATCGCCCTTGGGTTGTAGGTCATTGTTTTGGGTTCGATCGAACGGTAATTAGTTATAGTTCAGATAAATATCCAAATTCCTGAATCGGCTTAATGCTGTGGTAAATGCAAGTGTTGGGCAGGAAAAAACGGGAGAACTCGATCGCCCGAAGTCCCAAGCACCGCAGCAAAGACAGCAATTGGCTACCTAGTAATCACTAAACGGACTCTAGTAGATGTTCATTCCACCAACCGTCCCGACAATTCCTGCTCAAGTTTCCCAATCGCCAAATAATCCATTTATTAATGCCCAGGTAATTAGCGTCGGCGACGGCGATACCATCACAATCAGTAGCGCCAACGGACAAAACCTAACTGTGAGATTGGCGTGCATCGACACGCCAGAAAGGAATCAACAAGGAGGAAAAGAGGCAGCCAATCGCCTTACTGCACTTCTTCCCAAAGGTGCATCAGTTAAAGTCGTCGTTGTAGATAAAGACCAGTATGGTCGCACAGTTGGAGTCGTGTTTAACGGTAGTAAAAATATTAATGTGCAATTGCTACAAGAAGGGCAAGCGTGGGTCTATGAGCAGTACATCGGCAACTGCCGCACGACCGCCGAACAATTGCGCCAAGCTCAAAGCGTTGCTAAGCAAAATCGAGTTGGTTTGTGGAGCCAAGCCAATCCCTGCCCTCCTTGGGACTTTAGAAAAAATCAGTGTGCAGTAAAACCCGCTGCTGCTACACAAAAACCTGCACCAACTCCACAAAGGCCTGCGCCAAGTCCACGAAATAATTGCGACCCGAGTTACCCTGACGTGTGCATCCCACCCGCACCGCCTGATTTAAATTGCGGCGACATTTCTCACAAACGCTTTCGGGTACTGCAACCAGACCCACATGGGTTTGATAGAGATAAGGACGGCATTGGTTGCGAGAGGTAAAGGAAACTTGGCACATTTTGATTCCCGTTGATTCCCGTTTTTGCGCGGTTTGCAGGGCAACTGCACTGTCAAAATCTAAAACCTGAAATTATTTGGTCAGAAAGAGTGGCTGGTATTCGGTTCTTTAGCGGCGAAGCCGATCGGCTTCGCCGACAATCAACCAAACCGGAATCCCCCAACTACTTATAGTTAGGGCTTTTTTGCGTCACACTCGCACGTCGCAAGTGAGTGCTTTTTAAAAAACTGGATGTGGTGGGAGCGCTGGCACTCAGAAAGCGGTGAGAGCGGTCGGAGTGCGGTTAAAAATCCGCAAAGATTCACAGTTGCTAATCTTTTATGTAAAGAGCTATCATTATTATGCTTTTACATAGATAAAAACAATATGCTTTCCCAATCACCTGGTATTTATATTCTTTTAGCTGCTGTATTGTCTAGCGTCTCGTTATTAATTAATAATTGGATTAACAATAAATTTCAATTGGATCGTGAAAATCAACAAAGAATTTGGCAACAAGAAACTGAGAGACAAAAATGGTATCGAGAAAAAATTTATGAGTCCTATAGAAGTTCAATTCAAATTTTAACAAAAGTTATACAAGCGCAATATAAAGCGCAATTTACAAGTGAATACGATGATTCATATAATCCCGATCACGATTTAGACCTCGAACTACTCATAAAGAATTTATACTTTGAATTTTCTTCGGAGTTTACCTTAATAATAGTGGGTCATCCTGATAAAGGGACTAAAGAAATCAATGAAATAACAACTAGAATTATTGACAAAGGTGTGTTTAGAGATCCTTTTACTCTGCGGGAATTAATCACTAAAATAATGGAAAAAGATCCCAGAATAAAAGATGTTAATGAAGAGTATTTAAACAAGTAAAGTCTTCAACTAAGTCTAACTTGATATAGTAAGGTTTATGATGTCTCTAACTGGTAGCTAATAGAAACCCGCCAGAGTTGGAGTCTAGCGGGTTTGATGATTTTTAGATACTGTTGAAAGTTTTACTCACAAGCCATACCGTCTTTTTGTTTGTTAATTGGGTATGGGTCTTTGGGGATTAGGTGCAGGTTTTTGTGGGGTAATTGGATTCTATTTACACTGATTTTTTCTATAGTCCCAAGGTGGACAAGGATTATTTTTATTCCATAGTCCAATGCGCTGATGTTGAGCGGTAGCCTGACCTTGACGCAATTCTTTAACAATAGTGCTACATCTACCAACACCAATATAATTTTCATAGACCCATGCTTGCCCTTCTTGCACCATTTGTAAATTAATATTTTTTTTGTCAAAAACCACCAAAACTACCAGTAATTGGTGTTCATATAGGCCTTTATATGCAGGGTAAAGTTTGATTGATGTACCTTTTGGAAGTAGTGTGTTAAGGCGATTATATGCCTCTTTTCCTCCTTCTTGATTTTTTTCAGGTGCGTCAATGCAAGATAACCTTACTGTTATATTTTGTCCTTTATTACTGCGAACAGTGAGTGTATCGCCGTCTTCAATATTGACTATTTGGGCGTTAATAACTTGTGCGGAAACAGCTTGAGCAAGGATCATTATTTTCTTTTATTTGTTAGGTTTTTAGATGGTAATTAATCTAACTATACCTGTTTTGGAGTTTATACTCTGGATATTTTTGAATTTGATAATGTTTTATGTCAAAATATGTGTTTTCTCGATGCAGCTGCAAAAGTTACAGGCATTAGGCGGGAAAGTGTCATATCCCAGCCTAGAACAAGGTTTTGGAGCGAGTGGGAAAATTTGAGTCACAATAAAATGAATACTACTGAGAGGCAAAAGAGATGACCCGAAAGGAAGCAGTGCGACGAATTGAGTGGGCTGTCGCAAAGAAATTGACGGAACTAGATTTATCAGGGCTGGATCTGAAAGAACTGCCGCCAGAAATTGTCAACTGTACGCATTTGACACAGCTTTTACTTAGCCAAAATCAAATTACCCAGCTCCCAGAGGCGCTTGGGCAAGTGTCAAATCTGACAGAACTTAACCTCAGTGAAAATCAGATTACCTCTATCCCAGAGGCGCTCGGGCAACTGTCAAATCTGACAGGGCTTAACCTCAGCCATAACCAGATTACTTCCATCCCAGAGGCATTGGGGCAACTGTCAAATCTGATATGGCTGGATCTTAGCAGCAATAAAATTAACTCCATCCCAGAAGCACTAGGGTCTCTGTTTAACGTGACAAGGCTCGATCTTAGCAACAATAAAATTAACTCTATCTCAGAGGCGTTAGGGCAACTATCTAATTTGGCAACACTTGACTTAAGTAACAATGAAATTACTTCCCTCCCAGAAACGCTGGGGCAACTGTTCAATTTGATAGGGCTTTACTGTGGTGAAAATCAGATTACCTCTATCCCAAAAGATATTGGACAACTATCAAATCTGGGATGGCTTGATCTGAGTAACAATAAAATTACCTCCATTCCAGAGGCACTTAGTCAATTGTCCAATCTAACACAACTTCTCCTCAATAACAATAAGATTACCTCTATTCCCGACGCACTTGGGCGGTTGTCCAATCTGACACTATTTAAGCTCAGTTACAATGAGATTACTTCTATCCCAGAGGTAATTGGGCAACTGTCGAGTTTGACAGGACTTTACCTTGGTAACAATCAGATTAGGGAAATCCCACAGACAATTGGGCAACTATCCAATCTGAAATGGCTTGAACTCAGTAATGAAGTGCCTTGGGGAGTGTCCGATATGACACGGTTTAATCAGATTACCTTCATCCCAGAGGCGCTAGGACAATTGTCGAGTCTGAGAGGGCTTTACATTCGTCACAACCAGATTACCTGTATTCCAGATGCTCTCGGTAAATTGTTGAAGCTGACAGAGCTTGACCTTGGGTACAATCAGATTAGAAAAATCCCAGATGTGATCGCACAACTGTGGAATTTGACACGAATTGATCTCTCTAACAATCAAATTGAAGCTCTTCCAAAAGCGATCACCCATCTGTCAAATCTGACAGAACTTATCCTCGATTACAATCAAATTGGATCCAGGTCTACAGAGCTGATTACGCGACTGTCCAAGCTGACACAGCTTAGCCTTCGTTCTAATCGTATTTACTTAATTCCAGAGGAGCTCGGTCAACTGTCCAATTTAACATACCTTGATCTCTCTAACAATATGGACATAGAGTTCATTCCAGAGGAGCTCGGTCAATTGTCCAATCTGCAATGGCTTGCTATCAGCTCCAATCAGATTACTTCCATTCCCGACGAACTCGGTCAATTATCGAATTTGACACACCTTGACCTCTGTTGCACTCAGATTACCTCCATCCCAGAGGAACTCAGGCAACTGTCGAATTTGATACGGCTTAACCTGGGTTACAATCAGATTACCTCCATCCCAGAGGCGATCGGGCAACTGAAAAACCTGACATGGCTTTGTCTGGGTGAAAATCCGATTACCTCCATCCCAGAGGCGATCGGGCAATTGGAAAACCTGACAATGCTTTCCATCTTTAAAACTCAGATTACCTCCATCCCAGAGGCGATCGGGCAACTGAAAAACCTGATATGGCTTTGTCTGGGTGACAATCAAATTACCACTATCCCCGATGTGATCGGGAAATTATCGAATCTGAAAGAGCTTCGCCTCCCTAATAATCAGATTACTGAAATCCCAGAGGCGATTTGCAGGATGAAAAATTTGGAAGAATTAGATTTGCGAGGTAATCCGGTGCCGATTCCCCCGCAAGTTCTGGGGTACGGTCAAGATGATGGAGGTTGGGGTGATTTGCGAGCCATTCTCGACTTTTATTTCCACACCCGGAATTCAGCGCTACCTGAGCTAGATACTAAGCACCAGAAAATTGAGTCTGAGGGATATTTTGACGCTGAAACTCTTCCAAATTCTGAGAATCAGAAAATTGAGTCTGAGGGATATTTTGACGCTGAAACTCTTCCAAATTCTGAGAATCAGAAAATTGAGTCTGAGGG
>NZ_JAUBTT010000164.1:0-4016 GCF_036705125.1 Microcoleus sp. B7-D4 | reverse complement strand
ATATTTTGACGCTGAAACTCTTTCAGATGCCAGACGACGGATAACTGCTTCTATTGTGCAGCGACAGGGACAGCCTGAATTTCGACGTAAGTTGTTAATTGCTTACGGTGGCCGATGTCCCATAACTGATTGTGATGTAGAGTCAGCTATCGAAGCAGCACATATAATTCCATATAAAGGTACTCAAACCAATCATTTAACAAATGGTTTGCCACTCAGAGCCGACATACACACTCTGTTCGATTTGCATCTACTATCAATTCGACCAGACACAAAAGAAGTTGTTATTGCCCCTGAACTCGTCGGTACTTGTTACCAAAATTTGGTTGAGCGGAAACTGACTTTACCCCATGATAAAAAAACAGCACCAAATCAAAACGCTCTTAGCAAGCATTATGAAGCTTTTCTCAGCAAATGCAAAAGTGGTCAGCTACAACGCTTATAAGCCCTAGGCGGGAAAAATTGACTTTTTCGGTGTAGCTCTAACACTTTTAAGCTGGTGGTTAGAAAATCCTTCATACCTGACTATATCAACGATTCTCTATACAAACTCTAAGCAGTGCTTAAAACCTAATCAAAAATGATTGCCCTTAATCTAAAATCTAAAATTAATTTTTTCAACCTTCTACCCCGTCAGTTAAAGGTTCTGACAATTGTTCTAAGGGTAGTGGCATAGCAAGTGATTCACTTGTTACAGGAGAACTATTAACAAATATGTAACTTTCAGACAAAATATTGCGGATTATTTTTGTGAGCCATTCGCGTCTAGAAGCTGTAGTAGTATCGGTAAATTCAATATTTGGTAAATTTTCTAGATCTTCGTTTGTTAGGGAATTTAGGTTCCACGACTCCGGAACATCGTGGTTGCTAACCCCCGTTGATGATATAGGAACCATGCGACCCGGTTGGAATCGATGAGCTAAATAATTTCGTATTTTTTTCCAATCCTCATATTTTACCGCGTTTTCTGTCTCAGAAGATTTCTCAAACAAGTTTTTTAAACTTGTTGTAATAGGTGCATTTGGAAATTTTTTTTCAAAATTTAGTGCAGTCGTTCGAGGGGTAATTTTCTTTATGTATTCTTCTCTATCTATCAAAAATGAATTATCTGTAGCTTGTCTTGTCTGTGTTACTTCTATTGCGCCGATAGCACATAAAGCGCAACAAAGGCATTCAATAGCGGACAGTCCGTTTACTAAAAAATCAAACAATTCTTGTTCTACAACATATCGTTCATACGGGGAATATTTTTTTCCTACTGGAAGCACAGATTGTCTATACTTTTCATCATGTTCAGTGCAAGCTAAAAAACGATATAAAAATCCCTTCCAAGAAGCTGAAAAAAACGAATATTGACTTCTATTAGTATCACTTGTTAAATCAATTTTTGAACGAACCAAAGAAGATATTTTTTCGTAATTTTCGATTGGGAAATCATTTGGTATAGGTAGACCATTTGTCAGGGGGTATGATGCTGTCATAGATTGCGTTGGTTAAAATTTTAAGACTACTTGGTTTATGAAGAATAACACATATCTCTCTACCCCTCTCGTAGGGCAGAAAATCTGTCCCGTGTTCTTACTCCATAAAACAGTTTTCCCGCCTAAACCCCTAGCGGGATTTTTTCGACGGGCTGCTAAATTTTTACTGAAATGAAGAAAATCGGGTTCAGACCGTCGGAAAAATAGTCGCCACCTTCCTTAACTGTTGCCAGGAATTAAGAAACCGTGTGTCACGCGCTTGACACTGTTTGGCATGACTGTTATGGCAAATGAAACACTTGACACAAGGGATTCATTTGTTATGCCAAACCCTAAAGGAGCAACTGCACTGTCAAAATCTAAAATCTGAATCTAAAATCTGAAATTGTTTGACCAAAAAGAGTGGCCAGTATTCTGTTCGCTGGTGGCAAGTGCGATCACACTTGCCGACAATCCACAAGAACCGGCCAAGCCTGAACACCCGCTAAGTTGCCAGATACAGACCACTGGAATCATTGGGTTTGGCGTGTAAATATTTAGAAGTCGTGGCGACTGAAGCATGACCCAAAGTTTGACTCAGCAGATGAATCGGTGCTCCCCGGTTGAGCGCGTGTGAAGCGTGGCAGTGCCGAAGCCAGTGCGCTGATGCTTTCTCGGAGAGTCCAACACGAACGGCTGCTACCTTAACCAGATGAGTTACAGAAATTGGGTTTAACCTACCGCCGTCGGACTTCTTGCGACTTCTAAAGATTGGTTCCAATTTGCCTGCATCACCACGGCTACTGAGCAGTTCGGCGTACAGCGACTTCGGCAAAAGCACTACGCGGGTTTTATCGGCCTTGCCGTAAATTAAGAGCTGGCCGCTCTCACCGTTACTCGTCAAGTCCTCCCAGTTCAAACCACACAGCTCGGAGACACGCAAACCCGCATAGTAAAAAACCTTAAATATCAACCGATTCCGCTCGCAGGGTTCGGACGCAATCAGCATCCTAACTTCAGCTTCAGTTAGGATTTTTTGGCTCAGAGTATCTTTGGGCTTGGGGGTATTTAGTGCAGCCCCAGCATTAACTTGGATAAGCCCGGTTTTGTGACCGAATGATAAAAGTGATTTGACCACAGCGATATATGTCCGACGGGATGAAGTAGATAAGCCCCGCGCCTCCAGTGTATCCACGAAGTTTTGCAGGTCGCCCAGCGTCAGATACCGTGCTGGCTTCCCGACCGCCCCCAACAACAGCCCCGACACCCGGCGGTAGAGTTTTTGAGTGGTTTTAGACTTGCCATGTACCCACAGACAGACGAGCTGTTCTGTTGCTGTGTTTGTAGCGACCACTTGGAGACTGGGTTGATGGGTGTTGGGGACAAGTTTCATAGCGGTTGAGTCGGTAGGTTGAATCTAAGATAAGAACCGTTATATTAGATTCAAATATTTTAAATGGCCCCATCCTTTTAGAGATGGGGCTACGGGATCGGGCGCTACGAACTTCAGCATCTTAAGTAGTGCGCTCGCCTGTCGTTTGATTTTCGGATTCTAGGACTCGCGCTGGGATATGCTCGCTTTGCGGGGGCCCGGATTGAGTCGATGTGCCAGCTCCGCCGCGTGATATTGAAAGTGACCGGCGACAACCTTGTACCCGTTACTGTTTCGCCGTGCCACGCCTGGGAGTTATCAAGCCGCCGTGAGCCAAACTCAACTCGCCTGCTATTTCTAGTTCGTTGCGATCTTCGTTACTGGTAGGCAAATCAGATACTATGCGCTTGACCGAGACTAACGAGAGCATTAGTTTCAAGGCGGAGAGCGGCTTAGCCGTATGCGCTGGGGTAGTTGGTGCGGTAGCGTCGGTGTGCGTGAGCGGCTCTGGGGCGGTCGGAGTTTTTTCGGGCACTGGTTTTGTTTGTACTAGATAAATACTAGCAGCGAGTCTAGTATTTATTTAGTAATAAAAATAGTTTTTGTGTCTAGTATTTATCAGAAGTCAATGCTAGTATTTTGTCTAACCTATGTACTAAATACCGCTAGCGATGGCAGGGTTCGCTAGCGGTCAGGCAACTGTTGCTGATAGTCTTGGAGTTCGCTGAGCTTGGCTTGTAGCGCTGCGATTTGGGCATTCGTGGCGTCGATTTTTGAGGCGATTTGAACGAACTTGTTGGCTAACAGAGTCATTGTTCTTCGTCCTTTGGTTGTGTGTGCTGGTTGTGGAGCGTATGCAGCGAGCGGTTTGTGTCGTTTCCGTTTCGCTATATTTGTATACTAGCATGATGTCTAGTATTTGTTAGAGCATAGACACTAGACACAAAGCTCGATTAAGATGCTAGATAAAAAGCTATTTGTGTCCTAGCATAATGTCTAGTATATATTGAGCATTTAATGTCTAGTATTTTATAGCATACACACTAGACAAAAGCTCGATTAAGGCACTAGACACAAAGCTAGAGGCGCTAATTTTAAGCTAGCGTGATACTAGACAATTAAATAGCATTATGCTAGACTGTGGCTAGTTTATTACTAGACAAGACTATGACGAGCAAAACTAA
>NZ_JAUBTT010000163.1:0-9983 GCF_036705125.1 Microcoleus sp. B7-D4 | reverse complement strand
TAATTATGAAATGGAACCGAAAAATAAAAAATAAAGGTAACTTAGTTAATGCAGTTTAGATGTTTGACAGCTTATCACAGATTACCTCATCGCAAAAGCAGGCAACTTTCATTACCTGCTTTTGCGATGAGAAAAACAAGATTTTTCTGATCTTTATTGCTGGAGTATTTTCACGGTGAGAGTTTTTTTGTAAGTCCCATATTTTAAGTAGCAAATCTGTTCGTTAAACAATCATCTCTAACCCCCAGATGCTCTATCTAGGGTTGATTTGTCTCGGATTTGGTGCGGCAGTTCCGTAATTTACTCGACAGCCGATATTGAACAAACTCGAACTGCACTCAAGAGGGACAATCTGCTGATCGAGGAGGGCGCTGCAACTGACATACTCGTCGTTATTAGTATCTCTTACCATACATTCGATCGGCTGAGCACCCGATCGCGCCGCCCAACTCTTCATACCTACGACTGCAATGTTATGCTGCCAGTAGAATGCAAATAGCGACACTGCAAACAGTACAGCAACGGCTAATCCTGCTTTCAACTTCCAACTATTTAGGACGTTTCCCAAACTATTTTTCACGTTTTCCACCCCAGAAATTGAGCTTTCGGTAGTTATTTCTGGAGTTGTCAAGTTTGTTTGTGTTTGTTCTGCTGGAATTTCCGACATAATGTATCTCCTGTGATTGCTGGGACTTGGCTAATCTGGCAGTTGCGATCGCTATTGCAAACTTTATCAAATTTTAGCAAAACTAGCCTGTACCGACAACCGATTCGGGCAGCACCGCCGAGGAAGTATGTACATTCACCAAGGGGGGTCGCGATTTCTATGCCTTTTGAGGTATTGCCCAAGTCGCGTTAGCAGAGCCCTCGAAGAGGATCGGCTATTTTGCACCTAGGGCAATAGAATTGTTGGCGATGTTCTTGGAAAACGGCTGATACCAATTTAATGTGAAGTTGTAAATATCTCGATCCCCCTAAATGCCCCTTATTAAGGGGAGTAGGGGTTGACTTTGAGAAGAATCTTGTCCCCCCCTTATTAAGGGGGGTTAGGGGGGATCGGATTCTACGGGGCCTCATAAAAAATTGGTATGAAGTGAATCAGCTTTTTTTTGAACCGCAGAGGGCGCAGAGGGCGCAGAGAAAGAGCAAAGAGAGAGATATTGACTGTCACCAATCATTTATGGTTTCGAGAGCAGTTCTAATAACTCTGATTCCGAAAGTAGTTCGATTCCCAAAGATTGAGCCTTTTCCAACTTAGATCCCGCATCTTCTCCCACAACCACATAATCAGTTTTAGCACTCACAGAACTTGTGACTTTACCTCCTGCTTTTTGAATCAAATCTTTAGCTTCATCTCGTTTCAAAGTGGGCAAAGTTCCGGTAAGCACAAAGCTTTTGCCTGCAAGTTGTAAATTTGTGCTGGCTAAATTGGGATTTTTTACTTCTGACTGCAATTGCAAGCCCGCAGTTTTCAACCGTGCAATTAAACTTTGATTAGCCGGCACTCGAAACCACTGATAAACAGCTTGAGCAATTTCCGGCCCGATGCCGTAAACGCCCTCAATCGATGCCGCCGATACCCCTGCTAACTCTTCTACATTTGCAAACCTTTCTGTCAGCAATTGAGCATTCACGCTGCCGACGTGGCGGATGCCCAAGCCGTAAAGTACGCGCGAATAAGGTTGATTTTTCGATTGGGCGATCGCACTTACCAACTTTTCTGCTAACTTCTTACCCATGCGTTCCAAACTCATCAATCTTTCCGCTGTCAAATCGTACAAATCCGCCGCAGAATGCACCAGATTGCTATCAACCATTTGCTGCACCAACTTTTCGCCAACACCGTTAATATCCAGAGCATCCCGGCTGCAAAAATGAATCAGCGAACCCCTCAAAATTGCCGGACAAGATGTATTGATGCAGCGAGTAACGGCCTCCCCCTTTTCCCGAACCACAGGCTGTTCGCATTCGGGACAGCAACTAGGCATTTGAAAAAGTTGAGCATTTTGGGGGCGAAGTTCCGGCAAAACTCGCACAACTTCTGGTATAATTTCCCCAGCTTTTCTGACAATTACAGTATCGCCAATATGGAGATTTAGGTCGGAAAGTCGATCGCTATTATGGAGAGAAGCCCGCGAAACCGTCGTCCCCGCCAACTGCACCGGTTTCAGTTCCGCTACAGGAGTTAGAGCCCCGGTTCTGCCTACTTGCACGGTGACAGCTTCTACTATTGTAGGGACTTCGGCCGCGGGATACTTCAGGGCGATCGCCCAACGCGGAAACCTCTGAGTAAAACCCAATTGTTTTTGCAGCAAAACCGAATTAATCTTAACAACAACCCCATCCGTCATGTAAGGCAAATTCCGCCGCTCAGTATCCCAATATTCGTAATACTCCCGAACCTCATCCAAAGAATAGCAAATTTTGCGATTGGGATTCACCTTAAACCCCATTCGTCGCAACAATTCCAACGATTCCCACTGCGTGTTACCCTCGTTACCTTGATCTAAATGCAGAGTATAAGCAAAGAAATCTAATTTGCGCTTATCCACAATTTTAGAATCCAACTGCCGCAGCGTACCCGCCGCAGCATTGCGAGGATTAGCAAACAATTGTTCCCCTGCTTTTTCCCGTTCCCGATTAATTTCCTCAAACACAGCTAAAGACAAAAAAGCCTCTCCCCGCACTTCCACAACAGGCGGCGGATTATCTAAATTGATCTTCAGAGGAATCGAGCGAATAGTTTTAACATTTTGAGTAATTTCCTCTCCGGCGATGCCGTCTCCCCGCGTCGCACCGCGAACTAAAACTCCATTTTCATAGGTTAACGCTAAAGCAGAACCGTCAATTTTTAACTCGCAAACATAGGAAACCCCCCCCAACCCCCCCTTGCTAAGGGGGGGAGTAATTTCCCTATTTTCCTTATTGCTAATGGAAGATGTTATTCCCTCTTGTCCCCCCCCTTGATAAGGGGGGGTTAGGGGGGGTGCATTTCCTTCTTGACCGGGGGTTAGGGAAGGTGCTACCCTTTGCCAGCGTTCCTGCCATTTAGCAAATTCCTCAAAATTAAAAGCATTTTCCAAACTGTAGAGAGGAATATTGTGTTTGACGCTAAAAAATTGAGTAGCAGGCTGTTCTCCCACGCGCTGAGTCGGACTTTCCGCAATAATTAATTCAGGATAATCTGATTCTAATTCTTGCAACTGGCGATAAAGTCGATCGTACACCTCATCTGGCATAATCGGCGCATCGAGAACATAATAAGCATAGCTAGCTTCCTGTAGCTGCTGCCTCAACTGTTGAATTTGCTGCTGGATTTCGGGTTGCATATTAATTTGAAAATGTATATTTTTTAACCGCAGATGTATAGGATAAACACAGATCGTATAGTCATCGACGCACCAAATATTTGTCGGGTGCTTATGGCGGATATTACCTTACTTATAGCGGATTTTACCACGCTCTGGGTCACTCTGCGGTTGTAGTTTGGAGATTTAAGATGCGATTAACGATCCCAATCTTCAACTTCATAAAGGAAACGACTTCCACCCATCAGCTTGCGATTAGCCGAGGTACTTTGCACAAAAACCGCATACTTTTCTAGATTGCTCGGTTTGATGCGGACAGTCTCGCCCATTGGCAAACCCAACATTTCTCGCGCCGCTTCTCCTTCAAACAAATCCCCTGTAGAACGTTCCATCAGTACAATTTCTTTCTTACCTTGGATAGTTTCTGTTTTAGTAAACTCATAAAATCCGCGCCCCGTTTTAAAAGCCAAACCATTCTCTAAAACAAAAGCTTTAATTGAAATCTCGCTGTCTACTTCAAGAATCTGAAATCTCCCCGGTTTTACGGCTCGCACTTCTGCTGATTCGTAAACAGCCACGTCTTCCCGCTTTAGCATGGTATCAAACATCTTGTTTAATCCGCGACTCATGCGACCTTGACTGACAACTTCTTGTTCGTAAGCTTGTAGTTGTTCGTTAGATGACTGTTGGTAACAAACTGCTAAAAATAAATCTGTAATGTAAGAAAATTGGTCAAGATTGAGGTGAAAACCGCCAGATTTTTCGGCTAGTTCTTTGTAGAATAAACTGGCGTGTGGACAGTTGAGAGCTTGGATGCCGTAAACGGTAATTCCCATCTGTGCTAACTTATCTAATTCATGACGCCAGTTAAGTTTTTGAGGAGTTTGAGCGGGTGCGTGCGGGATGTCGTCGCCAATTAGTACCAAGGTTTTGGAATTAGTTGGAGTCCAAGAAAGTGACTGAGCTTCGTGCAAGACTAATTCATAACATTCTGGAGCATCGCCGCCGCCAGTTGGCTCTACATTTTGAACAAAATTGCAAATTGTGCCGACATCGCCTGACAAATCGAGGTGTTTAGTTACGTATGTGCTGTCAGCATCGCAATAGTCTCCGTGGGCAATAATGCCAATCCGAATGCCAGGAATTTCATCGAGCAATCTCGTTACCGTCTCTTTGATTTTCCGACGAACTTGTGTCAAACAAGGGTACATACTGCCAGTTGTATCAAAGCTAAAAACGACTTCAATATTTTTGGTTTCCATGACCGCACTCTTCCTAATAAACAACTAATTTTTAGCTCTACTATAGCTGACAGAAAAGGAAGCCCCACTAAAACATTCATCTTTTTTTAATTATGAATCGTCTTTATAGCTGCCTAATTCAGCGCGTAAATTATCTATCACAAATTTAAGTCGGGAAAATCCCCAAATGGCTTGTTTTCTCCGGGCAACACGGAAGGTTGAATATAATCACCATCTTTTTCGCCGTTTAATTTGCGATTGGCGGGGAATTTGGTGAATTCTTGAGCGTTATGCTTGAAAGCGAGCGGTTCAGCGTGTTCTACCTGAAATACGTTGGCGTAGAGGTTGGCAATAATTTGTTTGCCTCCCTGGGTCAATTCCAAGTAGTTCAAAGCTGCAGGAATGTAGGGAAAAACTCCATTCCAATAAAACTTGGCGTAATTTTGCCGCAAATCTCCCGGAGACTTGTAGCCCAAGATTTTATTAGTGCCGACTTCCTCAAATTCGTAGAACAGGGCACTTATTTTTCGCAGGTAATTTGGATCGCTCAACTGACCGATCAAATCAGCGGCCCTAGCGAGTCCAGAATAATTATTTCGGTCTTGATGAGTTTCGCTAGCCGGAACTGGGAAGCGCGTCAATTCAATATTGCGCTTGATTTGTTCGGCATCAATTAATGTGTGGCCCCCGAAGCGTTCGTCAATTACGAGTTTTCCTCGATCGACATGATAAGGAGTTAAACTGGCAGAAGTTGCGCCGATCGGCACAGAAACCATGCCCCCGTCAATACCCGTAGCATATAGTCCCACAGCTTCTTGGTCTTGGCGGCAAACACCTTTGACGTAGCCGATATCGTGACACAGCAGCGAGATCAGGTAGTGCAGCCAATCTTCCGGCGACACTCCCCCTTCGCGAATATGTTTGCCGCGGAGAATCTCTTGTCCCACCAAAGCCACGAGCATTGTGTGTTCCACATTGTGGTAAAGAGCATCGCAGTTAGCGATATTTTCCAGAGCCATAGTCCCTGCCCAGGCGATAATTTCAGGGTAGTCAGGCTTGTACTTGCCGTAGGTGCGACGGTAGCCGGCCTGCAACTCTTGCACAAAAGCGTCAATCAGGATAGCAGTTGCATTGAACATCATAAATTCTCCCACTCAGGCTGTAGTTACAAACTCGATCGAAAATATCTTGCATAGCTGAAAAAATAATCAATGGGCATTCCAGTAGGTTTGACCCCTGGGTGTTGAATTTTAAATTTCAGCTAGTCTTGTCAGGTCAGAAAATTGCTTTTTTGGCTATGCTTCCCAAGATAACCTAATTTCCGAAGCATCCCAAGCAACAGATCGATTTTTTGGCATTAAATGTTGGCGAAACAATTTACATCATTTCACCGACTAATTATTAGAAGTCCTAGGTGTGAAAGTTATGAACAGTCTGTTTTCGAGCCTCTCCACTGCTGCCCTTCGCACTCGGCGGTCGATCGCCCCAAAATACCTAGGATTGTGTGCATTCACGGCTGTTTGCACCGCCGCACCGGCAATGGGTGCCGAGCGAATTTACGTAACTTACGGGCCACTAGAAGAATCAGTTCCCATCGAATCCCTGGCACTGTTCGCCAAAGAAGGCAAAATAGACTCAAACTTGGACGGCTTCGCTCAGTACGCCAAAGAATCTCAGCTAGCTGAGATTCGCAGCGCCCTGCAAGCGAAAGCTGAAATCAGCCCCGTGACGATCGCCCAATTTCTCTACACGCCTCAAGGAGAAGTGCTGCTGAAACGGTTGGGCCGAGTAATTCAAACCAAAGCTCGGCAGCCTGGATTTTATGCCATCCGAGCCGCCCTGATTTTAGCAGCCTCAGATCCCGAAGGCCTGACAATTCTCAACGTGCTGCGGAAATTCCCCACCTATGGCATCAGGATTGACATCGCCCGTGGCTTAGGTATCGCCAACGAGCTCACATCGCTGATCAACCGTTCCAATCAGACGATCGCTGGAGTCGCTCAATTGTCCGAAGCACAAGCAGCCTCTGAACCCGCCATACCGCCCGCCGCCATGCTGCAGCCCCAGCTACCGGGCCCCTATACTTGGAAAAAATCATCGGTAACTTTGACGAGTCCAAATCGCGTTAGCGAAGCCCTCGAAGAGGAGCGCACGTTTGATATGGACATTTACCTGCCGCAGCGGAGCCCGCAACCGGCCCCAGTAGTAGTAATTTCCCACGGTTTAGGTTCCGATCGCCTTTCCTTTCAATATTTAGCCAAACACCTAGCCTCCTACGGCTTTGCCGTCGCCGTCCCCGAACACCCCGGCAGCAACGCCCAACAAATCCAAGACTTAGTAACAGGCAGAGCCAATCAAGTAGCAGAACCAGCAGAATTTGTCAACCGCCCCCTCGACATCAAAGACCTGCTCGATTATTTAACCAAACTTTCTACAACCGATCCGACCTACCAAGGGCAGCTCGACTTGCAGCGAGTCGGCGTCATCGGCCAGTCTTTCGGTGGCTATACGGCTTTAGCATTAGCCGGGGCAGGGATTAATTTTGCACAGCTAGACAAAGATTGCGGACTCGAAAACGATACTTGGAACCTCTCCCTACTGTTGCAGTGCCGCGCCCGCGGCCTAGAGCGCAACCAGTACAATTTCGACGACCCGCGCATCAAAGCTGTGATCGCCGTCAACCCGATCGTCAGCAGCATTCTCGGAGAAACAAACCTCAGCAAAATCCAAATCCCAGTCATGCTAATCGCAGGCAGCGCCGATACCGTCGCCCCCGCTTTGCTCGAACAAATTCAACCGTTCACTTGGCTGACATCGCCCAACAAATATCTCGTACTGATGAACAATGGGACTCACTTCTCAACGATCGAGGAATCCCCTCAAAGCCTCTTTCTGCCACCACCACAGGCGATCGGGCCCGAACCAGCTTTAGCCCGCCGCTACCTCAGCGGACTCAGCCTAGCTTTCATGGAATGCTATTTGAACAACAAATCCAATTTCCGCCCGTATCTGGAGCCATCCTACGCTTTAAGCATCTCCAGAGACACCCTCGGACTGAGAATTTTGCGATCACTAACCCCGCAGCAACTCCAGCAGTTCAGGATTTCTCCACCTCCTCGCATCCCGGCCTCTCCACCTGCGATCGCTCCTGTTTCTGCTTTGTAAAACTTACCTAAACTTTTCTAAACCCATTTTTAGACACAATTCGGAGTTTACTTCCTACGCTGTTGGGTAGACGGCTAATCCCAAGATAAGTAGGCTACCCCCCTGGCTGCCGAGGGTTCCCAATTCAAAATGTTGAGGCTGGCGTTAAAATCCCTATCTTAAAGATATGCCACAAGCAGGACAATCAAAAGTCCGAATGCTTAGTGGCATATCTTTTTTAGTGCCACAATTAGAGCAAGTTTTAGTGCTGGGGAATAATTGGTCTACCAGCACTAAATTTGCCCCATACATTTTGCACGCCATATCAAGTTGGCGTTTGAATTCGTAAAATCCTAGATCCGATATTGCCTCAGCCAGCTTGTGATTCGCCATCATGCCCTTAACGTTCAAACTTTCAATCTTGATTAGCTTGAAAGTTGGGACGGTGGGAGTTGTTAGCTTAGGATCGCGAATTAAATAACTTACAATTTTAATTGTTATTGTGGGATGGGCGTCCCGCCCGTCTTTTTTGGACGGGCGGGACGCCCATCCCACTTTCAAGAGTGGAAGTTATTTAATTCTCATTCCTTATGAAGTAAATCTAAACGAATACGAGCTATCCGTGCGTGAAGTCGGCTAATTTTATTGTAGGTTTTGCGCTGATTTTGGGAGCCTCTTACCTGTTTTGAGGCTGGGCGTTGCAAGGTAGCAAGCTTGGTTTTCGCTTGTTTTAACGGCTTCGGCGCATCAAAGACCTGTTGGTTTGACAGGGTGGCAAAAGAATTAATGCCTACATCGATTCCTACAGACCTTTCAGATTGTTGAACTGGCAAACGTTCGGCATCAACGCAAAAGGAAAGAAACCAACGACTTCCTTCTTTTGAAATCGTAATAGTTTGAGACACGTAACCGAATTAAGCGGGCTTCGTAGAGCCGAAAATTTCCCAAGGTAGGAATTTTGATAGTGCTGCCAGCGTTTAGTAAAACTTTGCCGTTAGACGAATCAACCGTAAAAGATTGACCGTCCCGGCGACTAGCAAATTTCGGATGACCTGCCTTCCCAGAGCGATACCTACTAAAATCATCTTTCAAGTTAATCAAAGCATTTTGATAAACTCGACTATACAACTGATTCATCCAACCAAATTCAGGCTGTTTCTTGACGTGGTTGGTAAGAACTTTTTTAACTTCGTTAAGTACCTTTGAGTCTGTGAATTGCCCCTCGCCGTACATTTGAGTTCGCAAGCTCAACCCCATGTTAAACACTACACGTCGGAATCCTGCGTGTTTTGGCATCAAAGTCGCTTCTAGGTTATTTAGTTTTAGCGATCGCTTGATCCCAAACATAGTTAAACTTCTTTGGAGTTGCTGGCCTGATCAAGTATAGCGGAATCCGCACAAGGATCTATACCTTCTATAATATTTTTAACTTTTGCTTTGTATTTCCGCAGTCCGTAAAGGCGGGAAGAAAAACAATGGATTATTGAAAGCAAGTCTTGAGTCAATTCTTCATACGGTGAAAGGCTTTCCGCGTTGGCGACAATAACCGTCCCACCATTCCACTGTAAGATTTGCTCGACGAGTTCAAAACCAAATCGGCACAGCCGATCTTTGTGGGCGACATACAGCACCCTGACTTCGCCCAGTATCGCCCATTGTACGATTTGCAAAAACTTAGGACGCTTGAAGTTGAGTCCACCCCCAACTTCCTGAATGGAATCCGTGATAGCAACGCCTTGCGCCAAGCAGAATTGTTCCATAGCCTGTACTTGACGAAGCAAGTCTTGTTTTTGCCCAGTGGAGGAAACTCGACAATATACGATAACTCTACTGGGTGGCGTTTTACCAGTCTTCAGGTTGCGGGCTGTATTAAGGTGACTTTCTGAATAAAGGCGCTGGTTTCCCAATGTCCTGTCAGGGATTAACTTGCCTTCACTTTCCCAGCGCCGTAACGTAGAGCCTGAGACTCCCACTAATTTTCCAAATTCTGCCACTTTCCACATAAAACTTCCTCTCGCCGATGAATTACGGATAAGTTTAGCAAACTATTGGGTACTTAAGTTTTGCTATTTCTCTGTTTCGCGCGGGGGCGATGGCGTCGGGCCCCGCAAGTTACGGCCATCTTTCTCCTTTCATCAGCTTTCCTAATCACAGTCATCAGTTTAACTGTCGCTAAACCCCTTTACAAACCTTAACGATAGGCGTAATAATATAAACATCATCCGAACATTGACAACCAAATACAGCAATCATAAAACCATGACAACAACCTTACAGCAGCGCGAAAGCG
>NZ_JAUBTT010000014.1:104172-106501 GCF_036705125.1 Microcoleus sp. B7-D4 | reverse complement strand
GGGACGCCCATCCCACTTTCAAGAGTGGAAGTTATTTAATTCTCATTCCTTAGTTAGTACCAACTTAAAAGCTGTAAAAAATGTGCAGTAAGACGATCGAATAAAAAAATCCCCAATCCACAAGGCAAAATCGATTCAGTGAAGTAAAGCTATGTCTGAAAGTTCCTTTGATAAAACTAATTTGGGTTGGCAATTAGGACAGTCGCAACAACGATTGCAGGAGTGGTGGGAACTAAAAACTTCCCAAAATATACCGAATGTCAAATTGCCATCTTGGTTTGATTCTCCCATCTTGGGGGCGATCGCTAAAGCCATCTTTTGGTTAATCTTAGCATTGCTCGCAGTTGGGGCCAGTTGATAGATTTGGCAACAGTTACGTTTTTATATTCCTAATTTGAAACAGAGGAATCAAATAACTGATGGAAGTGCGAAAAAAACAATTAACGATTTGTCCGTAGCAGAGTGGTTGTTGCGACGCAAAAATTGCAGCAACAAGGCAAATACCGCCAAGCTTGCCGCTGTCTTTACATGGCGCTGTTGCAGCGGTTAAATGATGCGGGAACCGTAGTTTATCAACCCAGACGCACTGATGGCGAATATTTGCAATTAATCCAGCAATTACCCCAGCCAGTGTCTTACGAAACTTTGATAAGGAATGAGAATTAAATAACTTAGAATTTTGATGGTTCTTGTGGGATGGGCGTCCCGCCCGTCCAGAAAGGGCGGGCGGGACGCCCATCCCACTTTCAAGAGTGTAAATTATTTAATTCGCGATCCTAAGAATACATGAGCAACTATATTTTGGGAATAGGGAAGCTGACGCCTCAACCTTTGAACAGTGTCAGCAAGCTTATCAACAAATTAAGGATTAAGTAAGTAAACGCAAAAAAACAATAATATCCAATCGATAATTTTAGGGTCGGGTTTTACAAACAATAATTACCACAAACCAACAATCTCAAAAACCCCCACCCAATAGCCAATTGCAATCTACTTTTTTCAATATACAAGAGTTCAAGGTCGTACTCGAATAATGCGCGTAGCATCTAAGAGTACGACCTTGAAAGGGTGCTATCAGACCGAAGTAGCAAATGGGTTGAAAGCCAGGAAACTAGCACCACCAATGGGATTCTGGTCGAGGCAGCCCACAATCAGCCATGTAGGTGAATCCCATTAGTTGTCGGTGCCAGCGACTGTCACACAGCGAAGATTTTACCCGCGCACCTCACTTTCTTGAAAAAAGCTGTAGTGAGGAATCAGACTGATAAAAAGCATTTAACTACTTGCGGGACATATTAGTAGAGCAAGGATTCCTCGCCCTACTAACAGCCTTAGATGAGAGTGATACTTGTTGCCGCTGTACTGCCGAAACTGTAGCCCGCAGTGGGGTTAGCAAGACCTAAGCGCACAGTCCCATTATTGGTACTAAATGCGTTGTCTTGAAGAGTAAAGGTTTGGCTGAGTTGGCCGTCGGCGAAGGACAACGTGCCGCCAGTGGGGCCGCCCGGGTCAAGCAGGTAGTCGGAACCATATACAGGTGCAGGACCGGCGCCTGGAGTACCCGCCAGAATAATATAATCAATCGATGCTGCACCTAAGCCGCTTGAGCGGGTAACTGTAACCGTTGTGTCGCCCCCCTGAGTGGCGATCGTGCCGTAATCAGACGCACTATACTGGAAGACATTGCCAGATGCACCGCCGCTACTGTCAAGAATGTCTAGTCTTGCTGTTGACGGAGTGCCGACGGGGCCGTTGTTGAGAAATAGGTTAACAGTCTCAGTCATTTCAGGCACAGTATCAGGATTGACAAAGATGCTGAACGTCGTGGAAGTTACCCCAGGGCCAAAGTTGAGTACACCAGCACGAGAGGAATAATCAACCGCAGTTCCAGTTGATAGGGCGGTGCCGTCAAGAGTACTGTAGCTAATCGTTGCAGTCCCCGTATTAGGGCCGATGCGATTGACTGTCACCGTAGCAAAGCCAGATGATTCCTGAGTGCTGAAAGTAGGCGCACTAAAAACAAACTGGGTTGCTGTTGATGTTGCTGGAGTCGGAGTTGTCCCCGGAGTTGGCGGCACATCATTAATCGTCAAAATTGACGGACTACTGGCGACATTGCCACCGAAGAGCACCAAATTCACCGTTTCGGGCGATTCCAAAATCGAATCAGTCAAAGCCGTCACAGTGAAACTAGCGGTAGTTACCCCCGCATCAAAATTCAACACCCCCGCCGCCGTTCCAGTGTAATCCGGGGCACTGCCTGTTGAACTTGCCGAACCGTCAAGAGTAGCGTAGTTAATCGATGCAGCCGCCGTGCCACCGGTGCGAG
>NZ_JAUBTT010000014.1:71672-104072 GCF_036705125.1 Microcoleus sp. B7-D4 | reverse complement strand
TAACGTTAATCGTAACCGGGCCGCCTTCAGCCACCGTGTAATTTGGTTGGGCGAATTGGAAGATACTTGGAGATGTCACCGTCGGAGTTGGCGCCACAGTTGTTGACACCACATCATTAATCGTCAAAATTGACGGACTACTGCCGACATTGCCACCGAAGAGCACCAAATTCACCGTTTCCGGCGATTCCAAAATCGAATCAGTCAAAGCCGTCACGGTGAAACTAGCGGTAGTTACCCCCGCAGCAAAATTCAACGTCCCCGCCGTCCCAGTGTAATCCGCTGGTGAACTTGCCGAACCGTCAAGAGTAGCGTAGTTAATCGATGCAGCCGCCGTGCCACCGGTGCGAGTAACGTTAATCGTAACCGGGCCGCCTTCAGCCACCGTGTAATTTGGTTGGGCGAATTGGAAGATACTTGGAGATGTCGGCGTCGGCGTCGGCGTCGGCGTCGGCGTCGGCGTCGGCGTCACATCAAGGCCTTGATATTGAATACTCCGCACTAGGTAGTCGGAACTATCGCTTTTGGGGGATGTGCCGAGGTAGGCAGCGGTGGGGCTATCGTAGGCTTTGGCGGAGAACCGTAATTCGTCAAAAGCAACGCTAGTGGAATTTGCTTGTATCTGGAATGTGAAATTGCCATCGGTACGATCGCCAATGAAAGTCACTCCATCTGAAGACACAGAGAGAGGTTTTGGAGTGGCAGGAGCGTTGACGCGAGCGATCGTAAAATTGCTTGCCGATACCTCCGCCCCATTATTAAAGAGTTTCAGCAAACCAACTTCATTGCCTTGATCGCCCAGATCTGTTTTGACACCCAATGCACTGAGGCCGATCGTGGCGCTAGTGATGTCTTTGTTATCTGCCCATTTCACCCTCAGCGTCTGAGATTGATTGGTGTTGGGGTCATGGTTGATTTCCGCCCGAATTTTAGTGGGGTCGGTAAACCAACCACTATAAGAGCCTAGGACACCAATACCAGGCTCAGCGCCGTAGCTCAACCCGCTTTTAGGGTTTTCGTTCGTTGCTAACGTGAGGTTGCTGATGGGAATAGGGTTAGTGTAGTTCGTTTCAAAGCCATCAAAAGCTATCCCAGACAGTTGGATGCCTTGATTCTTGGCGGCAGTAGGCCATTGTGTAATTAGGTCAGTGACACTGCTGTAATTAGTGTTTTGACCCAAAGAACCAGTGATTGAAGTAGCCATAGCTTCTCCTTTGATGATGAGTAATTAAGGATTAGAAGTGAGTGAAAACCAGAGGTTGGGCTTTCTTGTAGCGATCGGTCACTGCAAGAAAAATTCCCTCATAGATGCAGGTAAATCAAGTAAAAATGCTTGCCCAATAAGCCTCTGAAGGTATTATTGCCCCCGATTAAATGTTGAGTGTAAATAATTACACCTACTTAGACACATTTACATAGATATGTCTAACTTTCATCCTCAATAAGTTTTATCCGGACAAATTGCGATCTTTTTTTCAGCCCTATAAAAAGCGGGTTTTCCACATCTGTAGAGGAGAGCTTAAATCCCACATTCCGGGCCCCCCAAAAGGCCGCGTTCACTGCTTCAGCGGACAGAAGTGAATCCGCAGAGACAATTATGAGTAAAAATACTTATGATTTTATATCTCTAAGCATCACCCAGTTGGGAATTTCTGAAAATTGGGGTTCGGGCGTAAGTTAAATCTGATTTCAGTGAACTAACCTGACGGTCAACGGATTACCGTTAGACCGCAGGCTTCTTTTTCCTTTTTTTTCTCATGCTTTTTTGAGTGACGGAGTTCCCCCGCCACTTTTGTAACTCAGACCAATCTTTCTAATAAGTTTGGCTGAGTTTTCATCCCGATCCAAAGATTCCCCACATTGGCAGGAATGCCACCGTTCCGATAATTCTTTCGGGACTTTATTGAGGCAATTCCAGCAATGCCCAGATGTGCCCTTTGGGTCAACAAACAAAACGCTTTTACCTAATTTCCAAGCGACATATTTCAGGACGTTGGCGAATTGCCCGTGAGCAGCATCAAGCATGGATTTATTCAAACCGCTTTTAGCTGATTGACCGTTCGGCAAATAAACCAAATTACCATTTTCAATGTCAGTATACGGCTTAGCACGTCTAGTTAGATTTTTGACACTCAAATCCTCAACAACTAAAACATTACATTTACCGAATAGCTCATGTGCCGTTTTGAATTGAAAATCTAGTCGGGATCTAGCTACGAATTGATGGAGTCTGGAAACCTTATCCTTGATAATTTTCCAAGGCTTAGAACCCTTAACTTTTTTAGCTAATTTCACTTGAAGCCTTGCTAGTTTTTCAGCCGACTTCCTCAAAAATCTAGGATTCTCAACTTTTTCACCATTAGAAAGGTAAGCGTAATTAGTAATTCCTAAATCGATACCCAAAGTGTTTTCGACCGTCGGCTGAATTTCTGCAACCGTTACGGGAACCGTCTTATCTTCTAGCGTTAAGGAAATATACCACCCATCCGCTTCTGGGATAACTGTACCCGTCTTGACCTTGAAACCCGTTGGTATTGGACGATGGAACACCATCGGCACTTGACCTATTTTTGCCAGGTCAATACAAATCCTATTTTGCTCGTCCTTAACAATATTTAAATTGTCTAATTGAGGATAAGTAAATGATTTGTAATAGTGAAGCCCCTTAAATCTTGGCTTGCCTCTACGATTGCCATTCTTATCGGGTGTAGTAAAGTTTGAAAAGGAAGTTTCAACTCTGTTGACCACATCTTGCAAAACCTAAGAATCCAACACTTTGTAATCAGGAAACAGTTTTTTTGTGTTTTTCAAGTCAGCAAGTTGAATTGTCTGCCACTGTACATATCCGCCTTCAATGTTTGAGAAAACATCACCTTTTTTAGTCAAAGGATTGCCTGATTCATCCTTTTTCCTGCCATCCCTAGTTTGGACTCTCGTCAAAGGAATATTTCGATAAATCTCCTCAACGGGGACTATCGAAACAATCAAGGGACAAGCGTTTATGGGTGTTCTCGTGGTTTCCCACCACCTGAATCTTTCGCCTAATCGGTAGTTGTACTGCCGCCGACAAAGTTCTAGGTGAGCCACAATCGTTGTTGATTGAGCTTTCGTGGGTTTGAGGCGGTATTTGTAAGTGAGTTGCATTTCTAAACTTCCTGTTTTCGACCTTTGAATAGTATAGTTTATGTACGTCCAAAATGCCACCCCAAAAAATATTATTTCAACACTTGGAAAAAGCATCTAAAATCAAGATGTTCCCGAAGATTGATTCGTGATAGGCGAGCTTAATTGTTGGTTTCCGTTCCTCCACCCAACGCTTCTGGACATCACGCTCGGTAATTTAGTCGGGGTACTTCGCGAGCGCTCAGATTAATCCCCTCTAAATATACCGAGGGACTTCCCGGCTGGGAGTTAAAAATGCGTTAGCGAAGCTGGCCGTAGGCGGCGTTGCTGATTTACGGTATGAAACGCTAAATATGCCCGTCCTAGAAACCACTATCCACAAAGCTTTTGGATTTTAAAGTTATTTTTTTCATACCCTCATTAAGCAACGCCAAGATGTCAAATGGGTTCTATACTACTGCCAGAGTGACAAAACAGGGTTAATCTGACTAAAGCAGGAATTATGCACTTACCCTCCTCTGATTTGTCAGAGGCAACTCTACAATAAACTCACTTCCTTCGCCAACCTGACTGACGCAACGGATCTTGCCACCGTGAGCTTGGACAATTACCTGATAGCACACTGAAAGTCCCAAACCAGTGCCTTTCCCCACAGGTTTAGTAGTAAAAAATGGGTCAAAAATCTTGTCTTGAATTTCCGCAGGAATTCCACTTCCCGTGTCGCGGACAGAGATTGTTACCCAGTCCGGCTCGCTTTGCCAACTGCGGATAGTTAATTCCCCCGGTTTGCTCGTTGACTGCAGCGCATCTAAAGCATTGTCAATCAAATTATAAAATACTTGGTTAATTTGACTGGCATGACATTGGACGGGCGGCAAACGGCCGTATTGCTTGTCTATTTTGATATTGGTTTTTAGCTTATTTTGCAGCATCAAGAAACTGCTTTCTAAACCTTCATTCAAATCTACTGGTTTTAATTCAGCGTGGTCTAAACGAGAAAAATTTCGCAGCGTCATCACGATCGAGCGAATCCTCCCGCTTCCTTCCCGCATAGAATTGAGCAGTTTACCAAAGTCTTCTCGAATGTAATCGAGTTCTAGTTCTTCATTGATTCTGACAATTGCTGCCGCTGCTTCCGGGCAGGCATTTCCTGCCACTTCTAGAGCTTCGTTCAAGGCTTTAAAATATTCTTGAGCGTGAAACAAGTTAGCGTGGATGAAATTGTTGGCGTTGTTAATTTCATGAGCAATTCCCGCTACCATTTGCCCCAAACCTGACATTTTTTCGCTTTGAATCAATTGCTGCTGCGCCGATCGCAATTCTTCTAACGCAGCCTGCAACTGCTGGGTTTGAGCTTGAGATTTTACCGCAGCGTCTTGGACTTGGCTGTAAAGTTCTGCTTGCTGAATGGCGATCGCCATTTGGTTGGCTATTTGGGATAGCAACTCCATTTCTTGCCGCTGCCAATTGCGGGTATCCCCGCACTCGTGAGCAATCAGCAAACCCCACAGCCTACCGGGATATTTAGGATTATAGCTTCCGGCTGTGTCGGAGGTATTTTCTTCAGTTCTGGATGTAACAATCGGCACAATCAGATTAGCTTTTACCTGCAAACTATCTAAGAAATCGACATGACAAGGCTCTAAACCAGCATTAAAAATATCATTAATTGCTTTGACTCGCCCTTGCTGGTAAAGATCGGCGTAATCTCCCCGGAAACACTTATCAGCCCCCATATCTCCTAAAATTGAAGGCCAAGGAACAGTCATGTTTTCAACAACAACTTTTCCTTGCCAGTTGTCTTGAAACTGATAGATAATTACTCGATCGCACTGCAAGAGTTGGCGGACTTCCCTCACCGCTGTTTCCAGGATAGTTCCCAGATCCAGGGTACTGCGAATTTGGTTGCCGATCAGCCGTAGCAGCGATTCTCGTTCGGCTTGGCGCCTGGTTTTACTGTAGAGTTTGGCTTGATTGATCGCGATCGCCAATTGCGATCCTACCCCTTCTAAAAGCTGCCTTTCCCAATCAGTCCATTCCCGTTCGCGATCGCACTGATGCAAACCAATTATGCCATTCACTTCACCTTGATAGCGAGTAGCTACTGCCAGCATTGACTTAATTTCCAAAGCTTCGGCAATTTTTCGGGTTTGTGGATTTAATCCCGGAAAATCGAGAAACTTCGTCACTGCTAAGGACTCTTGCTGAGACACGACGGCTGCCAAATGCGGGTTGTCACTCATCGGTACTTTCATTCCCAGTTGGATTGGATAGTCCCCCGCGTTGTACTCTCCGCGCGTGACTAAAGTTTTTTCTGTATTTGATTCTTTGACTAAAATGCTGACGCGGCTGCACTGTAACGCTTGCCCCAGCAATCTGCAGGCCGATGTCAAAATTTCTTCTATGTCAAGTGTACTGCGAATTTCGTTATTAATTTGGTTCAGCAAGTTTGATAACTGAACTTGCTGCTGCATCTGCACGATTAGGGCTTTTTGTTGGTCTACTTCCGGCAGCGAAAGACTTTCTTCCTGCCTCCAATTTTCAGATTCAGGCAACCGCGAAGTTACTCTCTGCCAGGGGTTTTCGTGTTCTTGTATTTTTAAAGACATATTTACTCAGCCGTTGTACAGTATTTTGATTGAGTCGGGTTTTTTAAACCTGTGCTTACCCCGCCAAAAGCCCCATCGCAGCTACCAGGACTTTGGAATATCTTAAGACATTATAAAGGATGCAGCCTGAGCAAAGCAATTATTTGCTTTACAAATATTTATATTTAGCAAGTATGCCCTCTGCAGCCGACAATACTAATTGGTGCGTGGCATGGAACTTGGTCAGATGTCAAATAGAGTTAACCGCCCGTTAAATCGACTAAAATCAATCTAAAATCTATCTTTAGTTCAATGTTTGCGCCGGCTAGCACAACATGGAAAATTCAATTCCCGACAATTTTCGTTCGCCAGCAAGCAGCGACAACATTACTTCTGGATGGACAGGAAAAGCCCAGATTAAAATAGCTTTGGCGATCGGCAATTCCCGGCTGCACTGGGGATTATTTGTGGGCAAAACCCTGGAGAAAACATGGGATACAGACCATCTCAATGCTGATACTGTTTCCCGGCTCTCGGAGCAGGAAAAAGCAGAATATTTAGTGCAAATAGTAATGAGGTCGATCGAGGAAATATCTGCTCAAAATCTCCTTTGTCTTCCTGCTACTCCCGCATTTTCTAGTCCTCACACACTTTCTTTAGTTCCCCTGCCTCTAGTTTTAGCCTCCGTTGTTCCCCAGCAAACAGCAATTTGGCAGAGTTATCCAGATGTCGGGATTATTACTTTAGACCAGTTACCGATCGGGGGACTCTATCCTACCCTGGGAATTGACAGAGCTTTGGCTGTACTGGGTGCTGGCAACCAATTTGGTTGGCCAGTTTTACTTATAGATACTGGTACAGCTTTAACATTTACTGGCGCTGATGTCAATAGGTATTTAGTTGGGGGCGCAATTTTACCAGGTTTGGGTTTGCAGTTATCATCGTTAGGTAAAAAAACTGCTGCATTACCTTTAATCAGCCTACCACAAAATCTGCCGCACCGCTGGGCGAAAGACACTGCTGGGGCAATTCAAAGCGGAGTTGTGTATGCGGCGGTGGCAGGAGTTAGGGATTTTATTGAAGATTGGCGGTGTTTGTTTCCTGATAGCAAAATTGCACTCACGGGGGGCGATCGCACTATGCTTTTAAAATACCTCACAGCAGCCTTTCCTGATACAGCCTCCGGCTTAATTGACGCACCAGAGGCTATTTTTTGGGGAATTAGCCTGTTAACTGTTGACTGTTGACTCTTGACTGTTGACTGTTGACTGTTGACTGTTGACTGTTACCAATGCCCAATTCCCAATGCCCAATGCCCAATTCCCTGTTTGCCCAATGCCCTGTTTGCCCTGTTTGCCCAATGCCCAATGCCCAATGCCCAATTCACTTTGCAAACTGGCGAATATATTTAGCAACAACATCCGGGACTTCCTGCGGCAAATTGCTTTCCCCCGGACTGACCAATTGCAGTTCGGCATTAGGAGCCAGAGCAGCATAGGATTGACACAAAGACGAAGCTGCGGGAGTATCTTCAGAACCGTGCAACAGCAAAACAGGCGCTTTCAGCAAAGGCAAATTCTCCTCAACTAATTCCGCTGTAATTTCAGCCCGCCGCCGCCCGAACAGCAACTGCACGGCAACTGGGGACTGCATCAACTGCTGTCTGAACTTTAGCAATCCGTCAATCTTGTTTTGGCTACCCAGCAACTTAGCAATTGGATAGATCGATCGTAGCAACCACAAAGCCAGCGGAGGTTGACCGATCAGCCAGCTAGCCGTCTGCCACCGCCCCCGCCGCTTGCCAACCTTGACGCCTTCTGGGGCCAACAACACCAAACCCTGAACTCGATCGGGATATTTGATAGCGTAGCTGGTGGCCACCCAGCCGCCCAGAGAGTGAGCGATTAAATAAACCTGTCGCAACTTCAAAGTATCGAGGTATTGGGCGAGACATTCTACTTCCAAGTCGATCGAATAATGAAGATTCGGGCGTTCCGAGTCGCCAAACCCCAGCAAATCCGGTGCGAAGCAGTGGTAGTAGGGGCTCAAATGTTCGATCGTCCTCAGCCACTGACTGCTGTCGTGCCAAGAACCGTGCAAAAATACTAAATTCGGGCCTTGACCGACTTCGTGCCAAAAGATTTGCCCTACAGAGAGTTTGACCCGAGAATTGCGTAGCGGTGAGTACATCCGGTTAAATATTTAGCAATAAAAAGATGATTAATTTAATGTTCAGAGTTTGTGAATAAAAGTAGGAAAACATTGAAAATTAATTCCACATTTATAACAGACAACTTTTGACGGCGAGGTAATTTCCGACTTTTCTCAAATTTGGATACCCCGCCGATTTACGCCAAAGTTGTCAGGCCTTGAAAATAGTCCTGTAAGTGTTGGTCGTTATCGTGGCTGAGCGCGCCCTCCGGCAGCGATCCGGGCAAAAAAGCCTCAACCTCGCTGACTTCAATGGTATCCTGAACTTGCATCTTTCCCTCTACCTCTGCTGCCACCACGATACAAATCGAGTGCAGGCGAGGGTCTCTATCGGCAGCCGAATAAACACCCACCAAGCGACGGATTTTGACTAAATCGAGTCCTGTTTCCTCCGCTAATTCCCGCCGCACTGTCGTCGGAATATCCTCTCCCCAATCCACCATACCTCCCGGCAGTCCCCAGCGACCGTTGTCGCGGCGGCGAATTAACACAATTCGCCCGTCAGGCAATACGGGAATCACCGCAGCACCAGTGACGGGATGTCGGAAAATCAGTCCCAGCACAGTTTGTACAATTTGCCACAATCGACGCATAAACTCAAAAGCTTGTTTAGGAGAAAGTAAATTCAGACCTCCTAGCTCGCAGCTCCGGAGTCTTAATTTTTAATTTTTCATTCAGGCCAGAGGTCTGGCAAATCTGCTAATATCTCCGCTGCGTGAGATTCTGGTTTGACTTTGCGGTAAACCTTTTCAATCCTACCATCAGGGTCGATCGCGAAGGTCGATCGAGTAATTCCCATAAATTCTTTTCCCATAAACTTTTTGAGTCCGTAACAGCCGTAGGCGGTAGCAACTTCGGCGTTTAAGTCGCACAGCAACGGAAAAGGCAGTTGATATTTAGCTGCAAACTTGGCGTGGGCCCCTGCCCCGTCTGTACTGACGCCGAGGACTGCTATATTGCGCGACTCGTAGTCTAAGTAAATATCGCGAAAGCCGCAAGCTTCTTTAGTACAGCCAGGGGTATTGTCCCTAGGGTAAAAGTAAAGTACAACTCGTCGCCCTCGAAAATCTGCAAGGCTGACGAAATTGCCTTGCGCGTCGGGCAGGCTGAAGAGAGGAGCTATGTCACCGGGATAAATAGTCATCAAAAAAAATGGGCGGAGCGAAGCGGAGGGTTCAAACCCCGTCCTTTTAGGAAGGCTTTACCTGAATTTTTGTTAAGATATACCATTTCACACAAGACGTGCTAGTATGTGAAACAGCGTACTTAAGGTCAGCATGACACTAAAAGCCTTCAGCTATCGATTCTACCCAACGCCGGAACAAGAAAGTTTGTTGCGACGTACTTTGGGTTGTGTTCGTTTGGTCTACAACCGTGCTTTAGCCACAAGAACGGAAGCTTTGTACGCACAACAGAAACGGGTAGGCTATGCTGAGACTTCTTCAATGTTAACCGAATGGAAGAAAACCGAAGAACTAGATTTTCTGAACAAAGTTAGCTGTGTGCCATTACAGCAATGCTTGAGACATTTACAAACGGCTTATACCAACTTTTTTGATGGGCGGGCAAAATATCCTAACTTCAAAAAGAAACGCAATGGTGGTAGTGCAGAATTTACCAAGTCAGCATTCAAGTTCAAAGATGGACAAGTCTACCTAGCAAAAAGCACAGAAGCGTTACCAATTCGCTGGAGCCGGACACTACCTGATGGTTGCCGACCATCAACAATTACAGTAAAGCTTGCACCATCAGGTAGGTGGTCAGTTTCTCTGCTGGTAGAGGTTGAAATTGAAGCATTACCCAGAACAGATAATCAAGTCGGTATCGACCTGGGAGTTACAAGCTTGCTCACTTTGAGCAACGGCGAAAAGATTGCCAATCCCAAAGGATTCAAGGCAAAGTATCGCAAACTCTTAAGAGCGCAGAAAGCTTTAAGTCGCAAGCAAAAAGGGTCAAACAACCGTCACAAAGCACGGCTTAAAGTAGCGAAAGTGCATCAAGAAATCACTGATGCAAGGAAAGATAATCTTCATAAGCTAACAACACGGTTGGTGCGTGAAAACCAAACCATCGCCGTAGAAAACTTAGCTGTGAAGAATATGGTAAAAAATCCCAAACTGGCCCTTGCAATAAGTGATGCAAGTTGGGCGGAATTAGTCAGACAACTTGATTACAAGTGCGATTGGTACGGTCGCACTTTAATTAAGATTGACCGATGGTTTCCGAGTTCAAAACGGTGTGGCAATTGCGGACATATCGTTGACAAGATGCCGTTGAATATCCGGGAATGGGATTGTCCTAATTGCGGGACGCGCCATGACCGAGATATTAATGCGGCAAAAAATATTTTGGCGGCAGGGCTTGCCGTGTCAGTCTGTGGAGCGACTGTAAGACCCCAACAGAGTAAATCTGTTAAGGCTGGTGCGAAACCCCGTAAGGGACAGAAGCAGAAACCTGAATCGTGAGGTTGAGGAATCCCCGTGCGTTTACGCCTGGGTGGATGTCAATTGTCGTATTTTGTCAAGAGTTTATAGAAATCTTCTGCAAGATTGACTACATTGCGTCCCATCGCACCCAGATTCCCAGCGACTTGAATCCCGGTGCTCTTTTTTCTGGGTCTTGTACCGGGTGTGCTATGATCGTCATCGGTCTAAAATTGAGTATAACTAGCCAACGTAATAACTTAACTGGATTAGTTGAGTGCGTAGTCACACCTAACGGTGTTGCGGTTTAGCTAGGCAGACAGGAATCCCCACACTATACCGATCGAAGGTTAGTGTGGGATAAAAGGCGCGTGAGACTCCTGATTCCACCCCTCCACAATCTCATAAGCATAGCTGTGAGCCGTGGACGGGTGGACAACGAGACGAACCAATTCCTTTTGATAATATCAGTGGGGCTGGACGTGTTCCTCACTTTAAAACGCCGTAGAGGGAAACGATTGGAGTACCTTGAAGGAAGTTCTCGATCTCCTTAACAGGACTCAGAAGCCTAAACCATATCGCTTGCGATTGTTGTGGCAGCGTCACGAAAGCTAAATTTGAACAAAACCTAGCTACAGAAAGAGAACCGATCGAGTACGGTAGGGCATACCGGAATTTACGCTTGGGGAGAAGACACCTATATTTTGGCTGGAGAAATCCTGTCGCAAGCAAGTGACTTCGCTGAACCAAGAATCTCAGTCACCAAGAGTGCACAGAGTGTCAAACTTAAGAATCCCCGTGCGTGAAAGCCCGGGGACTGTCAATGTTTATTAGTGAGGTCAGAATGGCTAAGCGCCGCAATCTCAAGAAAGAGAAGGCACAACGAAATCAAGCATACGCTCGCAAGTTTCGCAAGCGGAGAAATCAAGATATGTTCTCCAACAAGAGAAGGCGATTTGACGGCGGTAACGGCGGTGGCATGGGCGCCATGAGCGGTGGCGGCAGAGACAAAGACATGGCGGCTGCTGAAGATTAATTGAGTCAGGCTATCTGCCGAACTTAGAACCAGAGTGGAAAACACGATCGTTCTAAGGAGAGATAGCCAGCCGGAATTTGTCCAATAATTCAACGATGTTTAGGCGATTCGATCGCGCGCAGCGATAAGTGATTTTCTCACTTGTTCAAACCCGGTACCCCCGTAACTATTGCGAGCTGCCACCACTTGCTGAGGTGCGATCGCGCTGTAAATGTCTGTCTCAAAGGCTGGGTGCAAGTCTTTCCACTCCTCAAGTGTCAAATCTTTGAGGAGTTTGCCCCCCGAAAGGCAAGTTTTGACGACTTTGCCGACAAGGTTGTAAGCTTCCCGGAAGGGAACGCCTTTGGAGGCCAAGTAGTCGGCTACGTCTGTAGCGTTAGAAAAGTCTTCCGTAACAGCAGCAGCGAGGATCTCGCCATTAAACTCGATTCCTTCGCGCAACAAAATGGTCATTGCTTCCAAGCAACCCTGTACCGTTCTTACGGTATCAAACAAAGCCTCTTTATCTTCTTGTAAATCTTTGTTGTAGGCCAAAGGAAGTCCCTTCACTACTACCAACAAGGCTTGCAAGTTACCGAACACCCGCCCCGCTTTGCCCCGCACCAACTCCGGCACGTCGGGATTTTTTTTCTGGGGCATGATGCTAGAACCAGTAGCGCAGCTATCTTTGAGCGTAATAAATCCAAATTCGTGAGAAGACCACAAAATCATTTCTTCTGACAAGCGGCTCAGGTGTACCATAATCAAGCTGGCTGCAGCGAGAAATTCGATCGCAAAATCTCGATCGCTCACTCCATCTAAGCTATTAGCATAAACCTTGTCAAAATGCAAGAGTTCTGCAGTATAATGTCGGTCGATCGGGAAAGTCGTCCCCGCCAGCGCGCCACAACCCAAAGGCGAAACATTCACCCGCTTGCAGATATCGCCGAGACGTTCCCAATCGCGATCGGTCATTTCAAAATAAGCTAACAGGTAATGAGCCAAACTGATCGGCTGAGCGCGCTGCAAATGAGTGTAACCGGGAATTAAAGTTTCCACGTTACGATCGGCAAGATCGAGCAAAACCCCTTGAAATTCCCGTAATTGCTCGCGAATTTCGGCGATGCGATCGCGCAAATACAAGCGAGTATCAGTGCCGGCTTGATCGTTGCGCGATCGGGCAGTGTGCAACTTTTTCCCAGCATCCCCCACAATCTCCGTCAGCCGCTTCTCTACAGCGAAGTGAACGTCTTCTGCATCAACTCCCGGAACAAAAAGTCCTTGGCGGTATTCCCGGCGGATCTGTTCCAAACCATTGACTAACTGTTCGCCTTCGGCTGCGGAAATAATCCCCGTTTTGGCCAGCATTTTAGCGTGAGCGACAGAACCCGTCAAGTCATACTCAATCAATTCAATATCGAAGCCAATACTAGCATTAAATCGGGCGATCGCCGGGTGCAGCGCCGATTCAAATCTTTGACTCCAAGTTTTTTGTTGTGTTGTCATTGCTGAAGCTAAAACTAGATTATATCTCTGTTGCCGAAGTCTATATAAACCGATTTGTAGTAAAGACTTTAGTCTTTCCTCCGGTTTGTAGTCAGCCCTTTAGTCCTCCCAAATTTTGTAAGAAAAAACTCAAGTCCTGACTACAAAGTTTTTATACATCTTTTGACCAGAAAAAACTGAAGTCTTGACTACAAAATTGTGAAACTTTTGCTGCATCAGAAAGAAGTGAAGTTTGGGCGACAAACCTTTTAAATCAGTTACCGATAGCTTCTTCGACAAGAACTCTAACGAAAAATCCCTTTAAAGAACCAGCCAACAAAAATACCTATAAAAAAAGCTCCTATTTGACCAGTGTCAACAAAATTTTTCCAAGCTTTCTGGAAATTCGTAAAAATTTCGTAACTTTGAGCCAAAACCACCGTCGAACTCAAATGAGATTTCACAACTACCACGTGAGCCACATCGTTCCAATTAATCGAACTGGTTAATCCAGCAGTAATTTCCGGCATTAAATTAACTATCATGGTGATTTTCTCCTGCTAAAGGTGTTACCCTCAGTACAACCAGTGTCATGTCATCTTCGTTACGATTGCCGATGCCGATAAACTGGTGTACGCGATCGAACAAATAATCCAAAATTTCTTCAGACTGCTGATAATTTTGACAGGCCCACTGAAAAGCCGAGGTCAAGTTATCCTCATCAAACCGATCGCCCCTTTGATTAGCAGCATCGGTAAATCCGTCTGTGTAATAAATAATAGTATCTCCTGGCTGCAATTGCACGCTTGCTTCTTGGTAATGCGAATCAGCATCCAGCCCAATTAACATTCCCTCCAAAGTATCAAGCTGAAGAATCGAATTAGTTGCAGCTTGCCACAGCAAAGGCGGGTGGTGAGCAGCATTGCTGTAAGCCAAAACGCGAGTTTTCGGGTCATACTCCGAATAAAACAGAGTCACAAAACGGTGGGAATTTTCCAAATCCGCGTGCATAACCCGGTTTAAATGTTGCAAAATTCTCGACGGCGAGTGGCGGTTCAAAACCTCCGCCCGCAGCATACCCCGTGTCATCGTCATCAACAGGCCCGCTGGTACTCCTTTGCCCATCACATCGCCGATGACAATGCTCCAGCGGCCCTTGTCGATTTTGGACTTGAGATTTTTAATTAGGGATGGGGGGCTTTCCCCCTCATTCTCCTTGCCGATCGGGTCATAGTCAGCGGGAATAAAATCATAATAATCTCCGCCGACTCTGCTAGCAGTTTGGCAGCGGGCGGCCACGTCAAGGCCGGGAATTTTCGGACAACTCCGGGGTTGCAGCCGCAATTGAATTTCCGCCCCGATTTCTAACTCTCTGTCTAAGCGGTCTTTTTCCGCCAACTTAACAGTAAGTTCGTCTTTGCAAATAGCCACGGCGGTTTGATCCGCCACCAACCGAACTAATTTCTGTCTGCTGGGAGTCCAGAGATATTGCGGATCACTGCTAAAAACATAAAGCCGTCCCCGTTCCAAATTGTTGACTAAAATTGGCGCCCCAAACAAATGAACATCCGGGCCCAAATAACGACCGACTTGCAAGTCTAGACTAGAAGTTTGCCCAGAGGTTTCCGAAAACGTTCCAGCAGTAGCGCCCGCACCTGCTGTAGCTTGCCTGGTGGCTATTTCCAGCGCTTTTCGCATATCTTGGCACTGCCGTCCTTCCTGACAATGCAACTGCTGGAACCTGACTTGACCGTTGGGTTTGAACAGCACTAAAGCTCCCCCGTCGGCGTCAGTAACGCGAGTCGCCACCAAAGGCACCAACTCCAAAAATTGGTTGAGATTGTTAAAACTTCGCAGGGCAAATCCCAGCGAACCCAACATATCTTGAACATTGTGCTGATATCGGTGCAAACGCGCCACCAGTTCTTTGAGGGCAAATACTGGCGTCGCGTCGGTGGAATTGCGACCCGGAGGGCGGTCAGCAGGTTGAGGTGAGGGGCGAGGCAAAGGCACAGCAGTCATTTTAAATTTGTGATTTTCGATCTTAGACAGAGGAGGAATGATTGAGGACTTATATCAATTCCGGTTGCACCGGAATTATTGTTGACTGTTGACTGTTGACTGTTGACTGTTGACTGTCAGTCGAAGAGCTGAATGATAGTTGAGTATGGACTGTTGATTCGATTTTACAATTCCGATCCTAGCGGAGTTGATATTACGGGCCACTTGAACAGAAACCCGTTTTTTTTCGAGCAAGCAGTTTGGTTTGAGGAAGTAAGTTGGACACTAGGACATTGGTATCAACTTAAGTCGGAAATTCTCAAGAAATCTCGTTTATAGCTTAGTCTAGATACGCCCTAAATCCCCTTAACAAGAAGGGGGACTTTGACCCTTTCCCGTCCCCCCCCACTATTAGGGGGGCGCCAGGGGGATCGGGAAGACTATGCAATCAGACAGCATACTGATACTACATTTGAGCTTATTTTCACACCCTGGCTTTAGCTCGCGCTTTGAGGGCAACCAAGCAATAACAGAACGAAGGTATTGTTTCTAGATATTTAGTTTTTACTCGCCACGGGCGATCGGCGCAAGTCCTGCGATGGTAGTTTGAGGTTAAGGATTTAAGATGTTGAACCTCTGTATCCGCCTCCAAAAATCGGGACGACCACAGATACCTGATCAATCTAAAATCTAAAATCTAAAATCTAAAATCGAGTAGGGCTTCCACAAATTCGTAACTAGAAAACGGGCGCAAGTCTTCGATGCTTTCCCCGACTCCAATAAAGCGGATTGGCAGACCAAGCTGCTGCACTACGGCTAGGGCAACACCACCTTTAGCAGAACCGTCGAGTTTTGTCAATACTACTCCGCTTAATTTTGCCGATTCTGCGAACACTTCTGCCTGTCGCAAACCATTTTGACCTAGTGTCGCATCCAAGACCAGTAGAGATTCTACGGTAGCGCCTGGGGCTTTCTTATCTACAATGCGACGGATTTTACTTAATTCGTCCATCAGATTTTTTTTGTTTTGCAGGCGGCCTGCGGTGTCTACGATCAGGAGTTCTGTGCCGCGGGCGCTGGCGGCGGCGATCGCATCAAACACGACAGCAGCCGGATCGGTATTTTTCCCTGGGTTGGCAATAATTTCGACCCCACTGCGGGAGCCCCAAACTTTCACCTGTTCGACGGCGGCGGCACGGAAAGTGTCGGCGGCAGCAATCAGGGTTTTGTAGCCGGATTTTTGGGCAATGTGGGCCAGTTTGCCGATCGTCGTAGTTTTGCCCGCACCGTTGACTCCTACGATTAACCAGATGTTAAAAGTGTCTTTTTCCGGGGCAAATGTCAGGCTGTAGGCGGGATTACCGGCGGCGGTTTCGGCACAGGGAGCGTCCAGAATGTCGCGCAGGATGGTTTTCAGGTAGGCTAGAGCCTGTTCTGGCGGCAGCACTTCTTGTTTGAGTCTTTCTTGGAGGCGAGTGATAATGATGTCGGTGGCTGCGACTCCGACATCGGCTTGTAGGAGCAAAGTCTCAATTTCGGCTACTGCGTCTTGATTGAGCGGGCCTTGACCGACGATCGCCTTTAGTTGATTAATTAAGCTGCGGCGAGTTCTTTCTAAGCCTTTCCGCAGTTTTTGCAGCCAAGTGATTTCTTCAACTGATACTTGGTCTGGGCGGCGGCCTTGACTGGCTAAGATTTCTGAAGACCACAGGAAGCCTTCGTCAAAGGCGAAACCGGGAATTTCTTCGATAATTGCCGCTCTCTCGGCGGCGGCTGCAATTACGTCGGGTTCTTCAATTGCGGTTTCTTTGAGGCGTTCGATGCGCTCCATGCGATCGGCCTGAGCTCTGGCCCAAAACGGCAGGGCTTCGGCTGCTTCGCCGTCGGATGCGAGTGATTCGGTTTCTACAACCTCAGTTGCAGGTTCGGCAATTTCTATATTTTCTGCTGTAACTTCTAATTGTTGAGCTATAGGTGCAATGTCGATCGCCCCGGCTGTTGGTTGCAGAGTTTCTGCAATTTCTGCGGGCGTTGCTGCATCGAGTTCTATCGCCTCGGTAGCTTCAACTGTTGCTGGTGCTGCAACTTCTGGAACTTCTGCAACAGTTGCTGCTGTGGGTGCTGGTTCAAGTTCGATCGGCTCGGTTGCTTCAATAGTCGCCGGTTCTGCAACTTCTTCAACTGTCGCGATTTCTGCTTCGGCTGCTGGAACATCCGGCGCTGCTGTCTCAGAAACTTCTGTTTCGGGTTTTTGCTGTTTTTGAATATTTTTGTAAGCAGCTTTTGCCCAATTAAGATAATCTTCCGCTACAGCAGGAGAGCCTTGCTCCGTTGCATCTGTTTGAGGCTCAACCGGTGCGGATTTTGCCGACTCATCTTGGGGCTGTTCGGGGGTTGCTTCTGTTTCAGAAGATTTATTTTCGCTGTACTGGCGACGAAACCAATTAAATACCATAGGAAATTGGGAATAGAGAATAGTTATTAGTCATTAGTCCTCAGTCCCTAGTGTAGAGCCGATTGCCGATTGCCAATCACTAATGACCAATGACTACTGACTAAGGACTATAGTTATTAGTCCTTAGTCCTCAGCCCCTAGTGTAGAGCCCATTGCCGATTGCCAATCACTAATGACCAATGACTGCTGACTAAGGACTACTGACTAAGGACTATAGTTATTAGTCATTAGTCCTCAGTCCCTAGTGTAGAGCCGATTGCCGATTGCCAATCACTAATGACCAATGACTGCTGACTAAGGACTACTGACTAAGGACTAGGGACTAACAACTTCTGCGTTGATTTTATCGACTACTCGGCGGAGGACTCCGTTGATGAAGCGATGTCCTTCGTCGCCACTGTAGCGTTTTGCGAGTTGGACGGCTTCGTTGACGCTCACTTGTTCGGGTAAGCCGAGATATAGCATTTCGGCGATCGCGATTCTCATGATATCTCGATCGATCCGGGGCAACCGTTCTATTTGCCAGTCTACAAGGGCTTCCGAGAGCAATTCGTCAATTTGAACACGGTTGGCGCTGACTTTCGTCAGGATTTGCAAAGCATAGGTGCGGACATCTTGCTGGTTGGCTAGCTGGATCAGTTCTGGAAACTCCATTGCTGAACCGAGACGGTTGATGGCGGTTTGGGTGAGTTCGACTGCTTCCCGCACCATTGCTCTAGCACTTTGTATATCGGCGGCACGGATTTCGCTGGCAAGCAGTTTGTCGCTACTCCGCTGCACTTCGGATGCTGCTGCTTCTAGGGATTCTTGAACTTCTGTTGTCAGGGTGCGGATGGCCGCGAGGAGAACATCTTGCAGTTTCTTGGCTTCTAAGAGTTCTGGATTCGTCGGCAGTTGGCTGATGCCGAGGAGTGCGAGTTCGCGTGCTGTTTCGCGGGCTTTTTTCATAATTTTTAGATAGGGATTGAGAATTTAGGAAGTTTTTCGATCGCGCGCGGACTTGAACTTTAGCAGAAAACTCGACTAAAAGCGGTACAAAACCAGCCGTCTGACTCGCCAGCGGCGGGTAGTTTACAGATACTTCGCTGTCAAACCCAAGATTTATGCTCGAAACCGGGTTTCTGAGTATAGGCTTTCTCGGTTTGGGCTGGTTTTGTCGAAATATTATCTGCTATGGGGAAAGTTTACACGGCCTTACCAGAAAGAATTGGTTTAAAGCCCCAAGCCTGATCGGGAGAAATTAAAAGAAGACTATTCATTACTCCAATCCTCTTCCTTCCAGCTAGAGGTCGCCCTTTTGCGGTCAACTGTCAACTGTCAACTGTCAACTGTCAACTGTCAACTGAAGGGCCACTAAAGATGTCTTGGTTTAGTCTTCTTCGACTGGGACAGCCTGGTATCTTGATTCGGATACCAAGGGTTCGAGTGTTTTGCCCTTGATGTTTTCGGGGTTTACTGGAACTGAGTTGCTGGGGTTGACGATGCCGCCGGAGATGATGACTTTAAAGGCATCTTCGATCGACATTGACAAATTGACTAAATCTGCTTCCGGGACTATAGCGTACCATCCGGTGGTGGGGTTGGGAGTGGTGGGGATGAAAATGCCGATCGGGGTTTCACCGGAAAGGTGAGGCGGGATATCGTTACTCTCGATCGTACCGGTCACAAATGCTAAAGTCCAGATTCCCCGCCGGGGATATTCCACTAACACCACGCGGCGAAATTTGTCGTTTGATTTGAGGAGGGTTCCCAGCAGTTGTTTGAGGGTTTTGTAAACCGAACCGGCTAGGGGAATTGCCTGCAACAGCCGTTCGCCAAAGTCTAGCAGCCACTTGCCGAAAATGTTGCGGGCCATTAAGCCGATGACTAAAATGCTCAGCAGGGGTACAGCCAGCCCTACTAAAAGATTTAGCAGATTCACCAAAATCGGGTGGAGTCCGTCAAAAGGGTTGATCTGCTTGGGAATTTTGGTGAGAAAATTGATCACCCAACTGGCGATGGTAATTGTCAGCCAGATGGTTGTAGCTAAGGGTATCACTACCAATAGTCCTGCGATCAGGTCGTTTTTTAAGTCTTGTTTGATGCGTTGGAGCACGGCGGGTCAAATCTCCTCGTAACTGGTTCCCAATAACCTGAATAAAGCTGAGACTAAAGCAACTGCACGGGCTTTACTGGATGTCACCATAGACGATCGTCTTCAATTCTGCTAAACCCTACCCTTTCTGAGGGGGAAGAGTTAGGGATCGCCGGTGCTGTACCTCTATTTTAAAGAATTATTGCAAGTTGGCGCTTGATTTTAATATATGCGGGCTGTGCAGCAGCTCACCGTATTGTATATTTTAAGACATTTTGGGTCAGTTCAATCAATAAGCCGATCGGTCAATCGATTTTAGATTTTAGATTTTAGATTTTAGATTTTAGAGGCGACCCCACGGATAAATGCGGGGGCTTGAGGATTTTAGATTTTCGATTTGGGATTGATTCCACGGATAAATCACGTGGCGGGTACCACCTTTGAAATTCGTGGTCTGAGACAGCCGGGGAGTCGAAGTGTAGCGAGTCCAAATAAAATTTTCTGTGATTTGTATCGGGAATTAATTGGTCGATCGAACTTTCTCAGATTTTCGGTGGGGTGGCACTTCGTTTTACTTATATCTTGCACCATTTTCCATAAGCTTTTTAGGGACGGGCAGGATGCCCATCCCACAATCAAATTCACTCTTTGTGGAACAGGCATCTTGCCTGTTCTCGAAAAAGGTGCAACATAGGAGTTTTACCGAATTCAGGGGAATCTCTGCAGGTTGAGTTCAGTGTCTCTGCAACAATCTATCTTTAGATAGATGCAGCATGAATATTGTTAGTAAGTAGTGTTTAATTTTTGAGGGGCGACGGCGATCGACAAGCCAACTGTTGGCCCGGTTGCAAGTATTGCATGGTAGGCAAATCCCGCAAAAAGTAAAGCAGACAGACCAGGAACTTTGACTTTTTTTGACAGGATCGATCGATATTCAGGAAATAAGGGGAGAATTCAAGGGAATTGGAGTTTGAGAGGAGCGACAAAACAATATAGAATTAACATGGGCATCACTACAAAAAAATAATCTGCCAAACGAGGTAGCAGTAGTTAGTAGCAAGCGAGATAAATTACTACATAGCTAGTTGTTTCTAGCCAGAAGCGCGAAACTATTTGTTCAACAGGGTATAGCTAAACGGTTGCATAGAAGCAAGACTCCAGCGGTGCCGATTCCTGGGACGCAGACGAAAGTTAAGGAAAAACAAGCGTACTAGCCAATCAAGTCAGAGGGGGGATTTACCTCGCGGCAAGCAGCAATAGACTTGATGAGAAGTTAGGATTGAGATGTGAATGCTCAACTCATGAAACCAATTGATTTTTACATTTTTTTAAGCGATTCAAAACGCAAGACTTTTTTGGGCTTCACTTAACCAGCCGCAGCCCGATAAAATTTTGTATCCGATAATTAATATTTAAGTAAAAGGAATTTTTGTGAAAACGCTCAATATCCTCTTAGTAGAAGACAGTCCCCTAGATGCCGAACTGATTGAGGCATATCTAATGGATGGCGGGCTCCAATTTTCTCTGGTGTGTGTGGAAAATCGAGAAGACTTTGCCACGGCGCTGGAAAAACAACGTTTTGACATTATTTTGGCAGATTATATGCTGCCTTGTTTTAACGGGATAGCTGCATTGGAAATCGCCCACACTACTTGTCCGGGAGTGCCGTTTATTTTTGTGTCGGCTACTTTGGGCGAGGAAGTGGCGATCGAAACTTTGAAAAGCGGCGCTACTGATTATGTTCTCAAACGCCGTTTGATACGCTTGGTGCCGTCGATTCAGCGGGCCCTGCGGGAAGTTCAAGAACGGAACGAGCGCAAGCAAGCCGAAGCACAGCAGCAGGAGAGCGAAGCTCGATTTCGGATTATGGCAGATACCGCGCCGGTGATGATTTGGATGTCGGACACTGACCAACTTGGCGATTACTTTAACAAAGTTTGGCTGGAGTTTACCGGTAGAACTTTGGCGCAAGAAATGGGCACGGGTTGGATGGAAAACTTGCACCCTGATGACTTGCCAGAATGTTTGGATATTTACCAAAAAGCCTTCGACGCTGGCAGCGAGTACCGGCTCGAATGCAGGCTGAGACGCTATGACGGGGAATATCGCTGGGTTTTGGGTACAGGTGTACCCCGGTACAGGCCCGATCGCACTTTTGCAGGTTACATCGGTTCTTACATCGATATTAGCGATCGAAAACAGGCAGAACAAGAACGCGCTGCCGCTTTGTCTCGCGAACAAGCAGCGAGGTTGCAAGCAGAAGAAACAGCTAAAGCGCTGCAATCGGCAAACTATCGAATTACTAACATTCTCGAAAGCATTACCGATGCTTTTATCGCAGTAGATTTAAATTGGAACTATACCTATGTCAACCACCAAGCTATTGAGCTTTTAGGCAGACCAAAAGTAGAACTGATCGGTAAAAAGGTTTGGGAGATATTTCCCTGGGCGGTCGATTTACAGGGTTACAAAATGGCTACCCAAGCAGTAGCAGAAAAGGTAACAATCGAGTATGAAGAATTCGTGCCGCTATGGAATAAGTGGTTGAAGGTGCGTTTTTATCCTTCCGATTCTGGTTTGTCGGCTTACATCCAAGACGTTAGCGATCGCAAGCAAGCAGAAGCTGCATTCAAAGCTAGCGAAGAAAAGCTGAGAATGTTGGTCGAAGCTAACTTGATCGGCATTATGTTCGGGGATGTTAACGGCCGTATCATGGAGGCCAACGATGAATTTTTGCGAATAGTTGGTTACACGCGGGAACAGTTGCAGCGCGGGGAATTAAACTGGATTGAGAGCACGCCGGCGGAGTATCGATCTCTCGACGAGAAGGGGATTGCAGAGGCACAAGAAACGGGAGTTTGCACTCCCTACGAAAAGGAATTCTGGAGGAGAGACGGTAGCCGGATTCCGGTGCTGATCGGATATGTTTTGCTGGCGCAAAAGCGACAAGAATCTGTGGCTTTTATTCTCGATTTGACGGTTGGCAAGCAGTTGGAAAGAGAACTGCACGATCGAGCCGAGGAATTGGCGCGGGCGAACCGGATTAAAGACGAGTTTCTAGGAACTTTATCCCACGAATTGCGGACGCCGCTGAATGCGATGCTGGGATGGGCACAACTGTTGCGAAACCGCAAGTTTGACGAAAAAACGACTGTTCGCGCTCTGGAAACGATCGACCGCAATACGCGCTCGCTGGCAACTCTGATCGACGATTTGCTGGACGTGTCGCAGATTATTACCGGGAAACTGTCGCTGAATTTGCGGTGGGTGGATGTGATTTCGACTGTTGAGGCTGCGATAAAGACTCTCGCGCCCGCGATTGGGGCAAAAAATATTGAAATTGTGACGGATTTCGACCCAACTGTGGGGCGGATTTGTGGCGATGCCGGCCGCTTGCAACAGGTGGCGTGGAATTTGCTGTCGAATGCGATTAAGTTTACTCCCGATGGCGGACAGGTGAGGGTGGCGGTGCGAAAGATGGAGAGGACTTTTGCCGGTGAGGAATTGGCTTGCTGTAAAAATTTGTCGCCCGCTAGTGTCGAAATTGAGGTCAGCGACACGGGACAAGGGATTTCACAAGAGTTTTTGCCGCACGTTTTCGAGCGGTTCAGCCAAGCTGACAGCTCTATAAGGCGATCGTACAACGGATTGGGTTTGGGTTTGGCGCTAGTGCGTCATTGTGTGGAAATGCACGGGGGGACGGTGCAAGCGGCATCGGCTGGGAAGGGACAGGGAGCGAGCTTTTTGGTGAGATTGCCAATTAAACAGCCGCGTGGCGACGGCGGATTTTCTGTTTCCGGGTCGGGGGAGTTTGGGGCTCCTCAAAGCCAGACGCCAGCCGCTGTAAAGGAGTCTTTTGTCAGCAGCAATCTTTCGGGAGTGCGGGTATTGGTGGTCGATATCGACGCTGATTCCCTCGATTTTACCTGTACAGTGCTCGAAGATTGCGGGGCCTTGGTGGAGACCGCTAGGTCGGGAATCGAAGCCCTGGAGGCGATTGAAAGGCTGAATCCAGATGTGTTGGCGATCGATATCGAGATGCAGGCCCCTGATGGAGAGGCTCTGCTGCAGCAAGTGCGATCGCGGATGGTGGACAGGGAGATTCCGGCGTTGGCGTTTACGGCGGTTGGTAGGGTAGAGGAACGGGTACGGGCACTGCAGCAAGGTTTTCAAATTTACGTGCCCAAGCCGATCGAGCCTGCTGAGTTGGTGGCGGTGGTGGCAAGTTTGGCGGCGCGATCGAACGATTTTAGATTTTAGATATTAGATTTTAGATTGACTCCGCGATGACCGATGTCGTAACTACACATCAATTTTCTTGGATTCGAGCGATCGCTCGAATCCAAGAAAAACTTTTTTTAGTATTAATCAGAATTAGAGCTAATTTGTCAAGCCCCAAAAGTTATAAATTTAATTTAGATCACAGTCTGTAGTTTTTGATACTGATAACAGCTTTTAAAAAGAATGCAACTGTAGAAAAGTTTCAAACCCTGATCATCAGCAGTCCGACTTCTAAAATCTAAAACCTAAAATCTAAAATTGTATGAGGTTCAGGGACGATCGCCCTTAACAGTATCTCCTCAAACATCAAGTTCACAACTAGGTGCTTCATTAAGCCAAAAAGTGGATCACAATCAACCTAATTTGTCATACCCCAAAAGTTATAGATTTAATTTAAGTCAAAGTTTTTAGCTTTTGATCACAGGTGCAGGGACGATCGCCCTTAACAGTATCTCCTCAAATATCAAGTTCAGCAACGAGATGCTTCATTAGAAAAATCTTCGGCCGGCGTAAATGCTTATAACACTCCTCTATTGCCCGCCGTGCAAGGATTTTTTGATTCTTGGATGTGGACTCGCCGCCCGATTCCCACTATCGACGACTAGATACCAATTGCACCCGACCGGCATCCATTTCATCCATTAATAACTCTAAAGCCTCATAATCAATATCCGAGATGTACCCCAAACGGGTGAGCTCGTAATTGATTTCGTTTTCAATGTCAGGCGTCAACTGCTTAATGTAGAGGGCTTTTTCTACAAGTTGACGAATAGCATGAGTTGCTTGCATAGTAAGTCGGAGAACTCCGTACAGTTTTATTCTCCTCTAAACTGTCGAGCAAACAGGTGATCTAGATCAGAACTAATAAGTGATTTAAATTACATTGTTCAGTTTTATCTAACAGCTACGGCAAAGTCAATCGCAATTTTTATAGTTGCCAAGACTAAACCTACAGGCATAAATAAAAAATAGTATAGTAGCTTACGTTTCCTCCCCAAATCTTACGCAAAACTTCATAAAAAAGAGTCAATAAATAAAGATTCAGTAAAACTACTGACAACAACTGGTCAGTTTGCCTCAAATTAAGTTAGGCTCAGAGTAATCAAGTAGGTTTAGGCTTACATCCGTCCAGCGCAGTAGTTGAAAATACGTAGCAATCATAGGTTTGACATATGCAGACACTTCTTGCCCATAAACCAATTACGGTGATTCGACCCCTAGACTACCTGAATGCAGCCACCGCCGGAGAATTCGACGTACAACTAACGACAGCAATTGCAGCCCCCGGAGTTGTAGCGGTACTCGTAGATTTGGCCGAAGTAAAATTTATTGACAGTGCAGGTTTGATGGCATTGGTTTCGGGCCTCAAGCAGGCGAAAAAAATGGGGCGCAGGTTTAGTCTTTGCTCGGTATCCCCTGGGATTAAGATGATTCTGGAACTCAGCCAACTCGATCGAGTTTTTGAGATATTTGAAAATGTCGATAGCTTTGATGCCGAAAACTCCTGCGTAAAACAACACTGTTGACATACTCACCGCCCTAAAAGTGCGGTGATTCTTGACACTTCACTGACTGACGCAACCGAAGTCGTCTTACTCTGTCTCTGTGGTTAGAGTCGATGCCTATGTTGCCACAGGACACCTCTCCTTCAGAACTGTACGTGCGGCTTTCACTGCATACAGCTCAAGCGTCAATATCTACTTTTCCTTTTGAGAATTTCGAGCTACACGGGCTTCTCCGTGGATAGGCTGGTGTTGGTGACATTGACGGTGGAGCATCTGTAAATTAGATTTCTGCCAATTATTATGGTTTCCATCCGCATGATGTAGCTCTACCTTATCGCCACTGAGAAATGACAGTCCACAAGCTTTGCATTTATGATTTTGTTGCTTCAGAAGTGATGTGTTAATCGCTGAGTAATTCTTGTTTTCTCTCTTAGCCCAGTAGGTTAAATCGCCATCGAACGGGGATTTATCTCCGGTCACATTGTTATGGGAACAAGCTCTCCAAGGTACCATAGGGAATGCCTTATGGATTACTTCAGTTGTACCTTGACGGTCGAAACTCCCTTGTTTGCGGATATATTTCCATGTCCAATAGGCTTGTGCCCATAGGTCGTGTGAGGTCATATCACAGAATTGGTTATAGTTTCTCCAGCCTCTTACCAATGAGCCGCATTTGGCGATTCTTTGAAGGAGGGTGAATCTACTATCTTTCATCGTCACTTTAATCTTGGCTTTTACCTTTTGGGTATTTTCCTGGGATGGAGTGCTGATGAATTTTCCATTAGGCTTGACTTTGAAGTTCCATCCTAAGAAATCAAATCCTTCTGTTGCCTTTACGAGCTTGGTTTTGCTTTCTTTAACCTGCAACCCTCGTTCTTCAAGAAATAAATTGATGCTTAAACGTAGTCCGTATTGGTCAACCCCTGGTTTACAGAGAAATACGAGGTCGTCAGCATACCTTAAACAGGTGATGTTTTTATTCTTGAAGCAATCTTCGATTCCGTTGAGAGCTATATTGGCTAATAGTGGGGAAATTACCCCCCCTTGTGGAGTACCTGCCGTTGACGATGGGTACTCCCCTCTAACTCCTGCTTTAATGGCAAGTCTTAAACCCTTAAGAGCGATTTTTGGCAGTTCTGTCTTTTCCAGAATTGTCTCGTGACTTATCCGGTCAAAACATTTTTCAATGTCCATTTCCAGTATGGTTTTGGATATTCCATCGCTGGTAGACCTTAAGGCTGAGAACAGTCGTTTCTGGACATCGTGCGCCCCCCTTCCTGGTCGAAACCCGTATGAATTGCCGTGGAATGTTGCCTCGGCGGCGGGTTCAAGCGCATACTTGAGTAGACATTGATACGCTCTATCACTAATAGTGGGTATTCCTAATTTCCGTTGAGTGCCATCCTTTTTTGGGATATTTACTCTTCGTAGTTTTTGGTGTTCCCACTTCTTCCAGCCTTTTAGAAGGTCTTGGGCTAATTGCATCCGTTCTTTGTAGTTCAGTGCAGTTTTGCCGTCTACCCCTGCTGTGGCTTTACCCTGATTTAATTGGGTGACTTGCCTGACGGCTAAATATTTAGCCGCCTGGGAGTTGAGTAATAACTTCTGAAGCTTACACACTAGCTTGCGGTCGCCATTCTTCCGAGCTTTATAAATCCTTGTTTGCAGGCGGAAGACAAGCTTCTGGAATTTCTTCCACGGCAATGCTTTCCAATTATCAACTTCAATTTCTTGAGTCGCCATAACTTTCATTTCTGAGCCAACTACTTAAGTGATTTAGTCTCTATCGACCGTGACCAGTTAGGCTTGAGTCCTTAGTTCTTGCCGTTTCGGTCACATCCTACCCGCTTATTTCATATGTGGCTTTGATTTGCCCTACCTGGGTTGTTCGACCACCCCAGGAGATTTAAGCGTTTTTCTTCGTTCCGTAGAGTGATAATTACTGATTTAGGACTCTCCACTTCACCCACCACAACCCAGGATTGCACTTGTTAACGGAATTTCAGTGCGGGTCTTGTGTGGTTATCCGATGTTCGTTTCCATCGGTACTCTTTGGATGCTTTTTCCGAAGATTCACGTTTGTTATCCATGTCAGCCTGCCTAACGGGTATCCAGGCATCACAGCCCTTGTTTTTCCCGTCCTATTCCCAGCTTCACTTTGATGATCAGTCTCTGTGTGGGTAGGTTTGGCGTCACATCATCCTTAATGGGGAGGACTTGCACCTCCATCCCTCTACAGTTGTCCTTACTTTATTTAAGGGTCGAAACCCAGGCGATGTAAGGACTCTAGGTTATTGATTTACCTAGAAACGAGTCGCACTCCGTTTAGAGTCGTGGCAATGCCCTATCCCGACTTTGTTTATATTTTTTGCAGCGTTCTCATCGCGTTCGTGTTCAGTGCCACAATTCAAACACTGAACCGATCTGATTTTTAAATCCAGTCTTCCCCACTTAAAGCCGCAATCCGAGCAAATTTGACTGGTAGGCTCCCAGCGACTAATTACTCTAAAGTCTCGACCAAATTTCTCAGACTTTGCCTCGCACAAAGTTCGGAATTCTCTCCATCCCTGAAGACTAATAGCTCTAGCAAGTTTGCGGTTTTTGACCATTCCAGACACATTCAAGTCTTCTAAAACGATAGTTTGGTTTTCACTAACAATTTTGGTTGACAGCTTGTGCAAGAAATCTTTACGGGTGTCTGCAATTTGATTGTGCAGTTTGGCTATCTGAATCCGAGTTCTATTTCTGCGTTTCGAGTCTTTAGATTGCCGAGCTAGCTTTTTTTGGAGTTTACGAATTTTTCGATCTAACACTTTATAGTCTGGACTTTTAGCTTTCTCCCCATTACTCATCACAGCAAAAGTTTTAATCCCTAAATCAATTCCGACACTTGGGTTTTTAGCATCAATTTGAACGGGCTTAACTTCTACTACAAAGCTCAAGAAATAGCGATTAGCACAGTCCTTTAGTACAGTTACAGAGCTAGGCTCTGATGGTAACTCCCTAGACCAAATAGGGCTAACATTTCCAATTTTTGCCAGATACACGGACTCACCTTTGATAGAGAAACCTGTTTTAGCAAAAGTTGCAGACTGACTGTTAGTCTTTTTTTTGAATTTGGGTTGACCCACTTTCTTGCCTTTTCTCTTCCCTTTTAGGAAATCAAAATAGTTTTTGTAAGCAACCTCTAACTGTTTGAGGGATTGTTGCAGCGGCACGGATGAAACATCGTTCAACCATGCCCTTTGTTCTGTCTTTTTAGATATAGTTAGAGACTTGGATAGAGTGTTGTACCCAGGATATTTGCCACATCTGCTAACAGCCAAAGCATCGTTCCAAACAACTCTTACACAACCAAACAACTGAGCCAAACTCTGGCGTTGTCTATCGGTTGGATAGAATCTGTATTGGAACCTTGCTTTCATTATTTTTAGCTGTTTTACTACTTTAGTATGCCATACTATTTTAACACGATCGGGAAAATTCAGAAGGAATTAAAGCCGTCCTAGAACGACGGGGTTTTAAACCCATTTCTTTGATAAAGCCTCCTCATCGACGAGAACAGGCAACAAAACACAGCAAATTCGGTTAAATGGCCGAAAAGACAGACGACTGTCGTTGGCGTATTGGCAGATTTTAAGGTAGGCTGCTTAAGAGTCGCAACTATTTAGCGAGTCGAGCCGTGGCAGTAAAAGTCGAAGAATTACTTACAGCAGAGATTAATCAGCCTGCTCGTTATCTGGGAAACGAATTGGGTGCTACGCACAAGCCTTGGGACGCGGCGTCTGTGCGCTGGGTTCTCACTTACCCAGAAGTGTATGAAGTTGGTGCTTCCAATCTGGGGCACATCATCCTTTACAACATTTTGAACGCTTTGCCGAGGCAGTTGTGCGATCGGGCTTATTTGCCCGCCCCCGACTTGGCAGCAAAACTACGATCGACCAAAACTCCCCTGTTTGCCGTAGAATCGAGGCGATCGCTCACAGAATTTGATATTCTGGGCTTCAGCCTCAGCTACGAACTCGGAGCAACAAACATTCTGGAAATGCTGGATTTAGCCGGCATTCCACTAACTTGGCAAGAAAGAGCGACTAATCGCCAAAACGGTCAAATGCCGCTGATTTTTGCTGGCGGACAAACGGCAACTTCTAACCCCGAACCCTACGCTGACTTTTTTGACTTCATCGCTTTGGGAGATGGAGAAGAGTTGCTGCCAGAAATTGGCTTGATTTTGGCAGAAGGCAAAACAAATAATTTGAGCCGAGAAGCATTGCTGCTGGATTTAGCGCAAATTCCAGGCGTCTACGTCCCGCAATTCTACGATATGGCGGCCGACGGTTCTGTTCATCCCAACCGCCCGCAAGTTCCCGAACGAATTCTGCGCCGCGTGGCAACTCCCATACCAGCTTATTCGATCGGCCTGGTTCCCTACGTCCAGACAGTACACGACAGACTGACAGTAGAAATCCGCCGGGGATGCACCCGCGGGTGTCGCTTCTGTCAGCCGGGAATGCTGACTCGCCCAGCGCGCGATGTCGAACCTCAGCAAGTCGTAGAGGCGATAGAACAGGGGATGCAAGCCACCGGGCACAGCGAGTTTTCCCTGCTTTCCCTGAGTTGTTCCGACTATCTGGCACTCCCAGCAGTCGGGATGGAAATCAAAAATCGCCTGAAAGATAAAAATATTTCTCTGTCTCTACCCAGCCAGCGAGTTGACAGATTTGACGATAATATTGCCGACATTCTCGGCGGGACGCGACAAGGCGGTTTGACTTTTGCGCCGGAAGCTGGTACTCAGCGGATGCGCGACATCGTTAACAAAGGTTTGACAAACGAAGAATTGCTTCGGGGTGTCAAAACTGCGGTCGATCGCGGCTGGGATAAAATCAAGCTGTACTTTATGATCGGTTTGCCGGGAGAAACAGATTTTGATGTTCTCGGCATCGCCGAAACAGTCCGCTGGCTGCACAGGGAATGCAGGATCAATGGCAGGCGGGGACTGACTTTTAACTTGACAATTTCTAATTTTACGCCTAAGCCTCACACTCCTTTTCAGTGGCACTCGGTTTCTACTGCTGAGTTTTCCCGCAAGCAAAAACTCCTGAAGGAAGAGTTTCGGGGGATGCGGGGCGTCAAGGTGAATTACACTGATGTGCGGATTTCGGCAATGGAGGATTTTGTCGGACGGGGCGATCGACGTTTGGCTGCTGTAGTCCGCCGCGCTTGGGAACTTGGCGCGGGTATGGATGCGTGGTGGGAAAGCTTGGATCAGGCTTACAAAGCTTGGACTCAGGCGATCGATGAGTCGGGCCTTACTTGGAAATACCGCCAAGTCGAAAGCGGCGAGTGGAATCTTTTTGAGAAGGAAGAGGAGCACGACACGGATGCGGACACGGATACACGGATGAATTTAACGGCGGGGGCGGGCACGGGGGCACCGCCCCTACCAGCGGGGGCGGGCACGGGGGCACCGCCCCTACCAGCGGGGGCGGGCACGGGGGCACCGCCCCTACTGGATCAACCTTTGCCTTGGGATCATTTAGATACGGGAATCGACAAAAACTGGCTGAAAATTGACTTGCAAAAGGCTTTAGAAGCAGCGACGGTTCCCGACTGTTCCTTTGAAGGGTGTTCGCGCTGTGGGGTTTGCGGCACCGATTTCGGACACAATGTGGTTGTGGAGGCGCTGCCAATTCCTGAGTTTGCTGGGGAGTTTGTCCCGAATACTGAGCGGAAACAGCGTTTTCGGGTTTGGTTCGGGAAGGTGGGCGATATGGCTTTGGTTGGTCATTTGGATTTGATCCGATTGTTCGATCGAGTAGTCCGCAGAGCCGATTTGCCGATTTCGTTTACCGGCGGGTTTCACCCGAACCCTCGGATTTCTCTGGCAAATGCTCTGCCTCTGGGTGTTACCAGCACTGGGGAAATTGCCGATTTTGAGCTAACTGAGTCGATCGATATTGAGAGTTTTCGGGAAAAGTTGGCCGCTAAGCTGCCGGAAAATATTCCGATTTACAAGGTTGAGTCGATCGATCTCAAGGCTCCTTCTGCTAACCAGTTGTTAGAAGCAGCGGAGTACGCAATTACTGTGGCTGTAGGGGGTTCGTTGACAGAAAATGGCGAATTAGACCAGGAAAATGCTGCTCCTGTCTGCGTGGCTCCTGATGCCAACTGGGAAGCTTGGGTCAAGACGATCGTCGAAACCGAGGCTTTTTGGCGGGTGCATACTACTAAGTCGGGAAAGACGCAGGATGTCAATTTGCGCGATCGACTGCACAAACTAGAACTTGTAGATCACAAACCCGACAGCAGCACCTCTGCTAGGAGTGGTACATCCGAAGGTAGAGCCGTTTTGCGCTTTACTGGCAGTTGTCGCAGCGATGGCAACTTGCTCAAGCCAGAACATATTGTTTTCATGCTCGAACAAGTCAGCCAGCAGGAAATTCAGCTTCTGCAGGTTGAGCGTAGTCAGCTAATCCTAGGTTATGGTTAAGATAGGGAAGCCGTGGTGGAATTTTTTACCTTCGGCTCTCGATCGGGATGTGTCCTTTCACGCTATAATCGCTTGTTATGGAAGCCGCGGCGGCTCGAGCGCTTTAGTCGCTCGTCGCCCTCGTCAACCAGCAACGCGGGCTGGGTGCAATTTGCTTCTGTTCAAGACTTCAAGCCTTTTTGTTGTACATTCACGGGCTAAATCTAGCGCCAAACCCGCCGGAGCGGGGTCTGAACCAAATTTAGCGATTAATTTCGATCGATCGACTGGTTGTCGGTGGTCGGCTTATTCAAAAATCTCACGGTTCAAACCGCAGAGCGGGTATTCAACAATAGATGTTTTTGACGGGTCAAAAAACGGAGAGAAGCCCCGACTTAAGTCGTGGAGAACCAAAAATTTTAGATTTTAGATTAAAGTTCCAGCTCCCAGATTCATCTGTGGAGTCAATCTAAAATCTCAAACCTAAAATCTAAAATCGATTGACCCGTCAAAAAACGGAGAGAAGCCCCCGACTTAAGTCGTGAAGAACCAAAAATTTTAGATTTTAGATTAAAGTTCAATCTCCCAGATTCATCTGTGGAGTAAATCTAAAATCTAAAATCTAAAATCTAAAATCGACTGACCCGTCAAAAAACGGAAATAAGCCCCCGACTTAATTCGTGGAAAACCAAAATTTTAGATTTTAGATTAAAGTTCAATCTCCCAGATTCATCTGTGGAGTAAATCTAAAATCTAAAATCTAAAAT
>NZ_JAUBTT010000014.1:0-71572 GCF_036705125.1 Microcoleus sp. B7-D4 | reverse complement strand
CTAAAATCGACTGACGAGGTTTTAGGGTTGGCAGGGGCGGAGGTTGCAGTCGAATGCCAAGCTGGGGTATGTTGAGTGCGATCGCACAAGAATTCAACAAAAGTCTAGGCGCTTTCACTCCTACCTACTTTCCCTCAAAACCAGCCCTCTACCACCACGCAAGCGGAGTTATCAGTTCGTAGTGTTAAGTTGTGTGTTAAGAAATTGGTACGGTGTCAATGAATTTATTCGCGCTCGTTCAAAGGAAGAGTTGTAAGTGTTGAATTTTGAGTATTGATGTCGCAATTCTCAACTCAAATCTCAATATGGCTAACTCGATAAAAGCCTCCTTATTTCTATCTCTCAGATTTATCTGCTGAGCATAACTCATAACTCTGTACGGGCGGGTTTAACTACTTTATCTGTAACAGTTAACAGTGAACAGTCAACAGTTAACAGTTAACAGTGAACGGTCAACAGTTAACTTTCCTTCCACCCTGCACCAACTCACAGCTAATAACTCTTCAAGCTACTACTAATTACAGTCTAAGTCAGAGGCACTATGAGTGCGTAAGTGTCTCTAACTTGCTGCCAGTTTTTTGAGGAAATTGAATGACAAAGCAGATAGTTATAGCAGAGCAGCATCGCATTGCTGCCGTCTTTTCAGAAGATCAAATCCAAGAACTTGTGGTAGCCACAGGCAGCCACCAAGTCAGTGACATTTACTTGGGAATTGTCGAAAATGTACTCCCTGGGATAGATGCGGCATTCGTCAATATTGGCGATCCAGAACGTAACGGGTTCATGCACGTCACAGACCTCGGCCCCCTGCGCCTTAAACGCTCGGCAGGAGCAATTACAGAACTCCTGACCCCCCAGCAGAAAGTGGTGGTACAGGTAATGAAAGAACCGACGGGCAGCAAAGGCCCCCGGCTGACAGGCAACATTACCCTGCCGGGCCGCTATTTGGTACTGATGCCCTACGGCAGGGGAGTCAATCTCTCGCGGCGGATCAAGTCGGAAGCAGAGCGCAACCGCCTCAGAGCCCTGGCTATTTTGGTGAAACCGGCCGGGATGGGGCTGCTGGTACGCACCGAGGCTGAAGGGATGACTGAAGAAGCCATCATGGAAGATTTGGAAGTCCTCCAAAAACAGTGGGAAGCCGTTCAACTCGAAGGCGGTACTTCGCGGGCGCCGGCACTGCTCAACCGGGATGACGATTTTATCCAGCGGGTGCTGCGGGATATGTTCAGCGGTGACGTGAATCGGATTGTGGTGGACTCGCAAAATGGAATTAAGCGGGTGAAGCAGCAGTTGATGAGCTGGAACGGCGGTAAACTTCCTGCGGGAGTTTTGATCGACCACCACCGAGAGCGCGCCTCGATTTTAGAATTTTTCCGCGTTAACGCTGCGATTCGAGAAGCCCTCAGACCAAGGGTTGATTTGCCTTCGGGTGGTTATGTGATTATCGAGCCGACTGAGGCGCTGACTGTGATAGATGTCAACTCTGGCTCGTTTACTCGATCGGCGACGGCTCGCGAAACTGTACTCTGGACAAATTGCGAAGCAGCCACGGAAATTGCTAGACAACTGCGGTTACGCAATATTGCCGGGGTGATTATTGTTGACTTTATTGACATGGAATCCCGCCGCGATCAGTTGCAGGTGCTGGAACATTTCAATAAAGCTCTCAAAGCTGACAAAGCTCGACCGCAAATCGCTCAACTGTCGGAATTGGGACTGGTAGAACTCACTCGCAAGCGCCAAGGTCAAAATATTTATGAGTTGTTCGGCCACAGTTGTCCTACTTGCAGCGGGTTGGGTCATCTGGTGCGCTTGCCAGGAGAAGAAGACTTCGCCGCAGCGGTGCGGGAATCGGCCGATCGCACTGTTGCTACGTCGAACCGCCTTTTGTTGAATTTGCCCGAAGGATTGGAACGCCGCAGCTTGACGCCTGTGGCGGCTGCAACTCCCGCGCCAGTGCGGGAAGAACGCCCCCCCGAACCTGCTCGGGCTGCTTGGGAACCTCCGAGTCAGAGCGAAAGTTTGGATTTTGAGACCGGCAGTAACGCCTCGCCTTTGGACTTGCTCAACCATCCCAGCTATCAGGATTTGGGGAACGGAACTAGACGGCGCCGCCGCCGCCGGATTGGCGAAGAGCCTTTTGCTCTCCCGGCGGAGGAGGAACCGGTACGCAGCAAGTTGCGGCTGCCGAATACTTCGAGCGCGCCCGTCGCGGATACGCGCTCTGAGTATCTGGCACCCCCCGGCATCCGGGCCGCGTCGGAGGGCTTCGGGCTGGTGAATATGGCGACTGTGGGCAGGCGCGAGGATTTCGATCGCGTGCGTCCCGCTAAGTCGGAGTTGATGAAGCCGATGGTGGAGCCTCCAGAGGTGATTTCGGTGGAAATGACGGCGGAGGAGCAGGATGTTTATGCTCTGATGGGGGTTTCTCCTTTGGTGCTTACTGATCGCAGCGTGAAAAATCCTAAGAATGCGATCGTTTCGGTGACTCTCCCCGGAGCGGCCCCGAACAAGCCGCCTTTCGAGCAGCTCGAATTTGAATTTGAACCGACGGCGCCTGCACAGAATGCACAGGAACGGGATTATTATCCAGAAAGGTCGGTAGTTGAGCCTGTTTTTTCTGAGGATGATGAGGCCCAAATTTACGGCGAGAGTTTGATCGACCAAACTGATGGTTTTGATCGAATGGAGGAACCCAGCGATTTGATGGGGGAATCCTATGAGCCGATCGAATCCTATGAGCCGATCGAATCCTATGAGCCGATCGAATCCTATGAGCCGATCGAATCCTATGAGCCGATCGAATCCTATGAGCCGATCGAACTCAATGAGCCGATCGAACTCAATGAGCCGATCGAACCCAGCCAACCCAGCGAACCCAGCGAACCCGAGGAGCCGGCTATCAACCGCCGCCGCCGCCGCCGCTCGTCAGCCGTTGTGGATGAGTGATATGAAGTCAGAGGGAAGAAGGAAGAAGTCAGAGGTTCGAGGGAAGAAGGAAGAAGTAGAAATTTTTACTCTCTTCCCATCTTTCCATCTTCCCCTTTCCCCCTCTCCCTCGAACACTCTACTAATTGCGGGTGTGGATGAAGTCGGACGAGGCGCTTTGTTCGGGCCGGTGGTGGCTGCAGCCTGCATTTTGCCCGACGAAGTTCTCGATGAATTAGCAAGTTGCGGGGTGCGCGACAGCAAGCAGTTGAGTGCCGCAGCCCGGAGTCGGTTAGCTGTGAAAATCCGGGCTGTGGCGGTTGACTGTCAAATTGGTGCGGCTTCGGTGCGGGAGATCGATCGCCTCAATATTTTGCAGGCTTCTTTGTTGGCGATGAAGCGGGCGATTTTGAAGTTGAAGGTGACGCCGGATTTGTGTTTGGTTGACGGGAATCAAAGGATTCCCAATTTGTCGATCGAGCAAGAGACGATGATTAAGGGTGATGCGCGATCGATTCAGATTGCTGCTGCTAGTATTGTGGCGAAAGTTTGGCGCGATGAATTAATAGTACGTTTGGCTGTTAAGTATCCTGAATATGACTTGACAAATAACAAAGGATATGGTACTGCTAAACATAAGTTAGCTTTGGAACGTTGCGGGCGATCGGCTTTTCACCGATTATCATTTAGCCCTTGTCGAAAATCTTAAAATAGCGGTGAAAAACTTAGCTAATTCCAGCGCAATTATTTGACACTCCCCAGCCTGAAGGCGTGGGGATTCTTTGATCTACGAGCCAGTTTGCTGAGGCAGGATTTCTCCAACAACAGTAGAGACTAATTCTCCCAAAGAGTTGCTTGGTTCAAGACCAAAGGTTCCGGTATGCCCTACCGTACCCAATCCTCGACTAAGGATATTTTTAGCTGCGTTTTCGTCACGATCCAAGACACAACCACATTGACAAGCATGAGTTCTTGTAGATAGCGTTTTTTTCACGATTTGACCGCAGCTAGAGCATTCTTGACTGGTGTATTGGGGATTCACCGCAACCGTGATTTTCTCAAACACTTTCCCAAAGTATTCAAGCCAAACACGAAATTGATACCAAGATGCGTCATTAATGGACTTAGCCAGACAATGATTCTTCACCATGTTTTTGATTCTCAAATCTTCGTAGACGACTACATCGTTTGATGAGATTACGCACCTTGCTAATTTCACAGCATGGTCTTTACGTTGTCTACTTATTTTGAGATGGCGTTTACCTAGAATCTGCCGAGCTTTGCCCCTGTTTATTGAACATTTAACTTTCCTGGATACGCGACGCCCATAGCGTTTGAGGACTTTCTCACCTTTTCTTAAAAACCTCGGGTTTTCAACCGTAGTTCCGTTTGAATCGGTGTAATATTCCTTCAATCCCACGTCTAATCCGATCGTAGTACCAGAGGGTTCTGTGTTTTCTTTTCTATCGACATCCACACAGAATTGGACGTACACGCCATCAGCACGTTTGAGCAATCTCACCCTTTTTATTTGGCTAATTTGGTAAAAATGTAGATCGCGTGTGCCTTTTAGTTTTAATCGTCCAATTCCTTTTTTGTCGGTAAAGTTGATTGATTTGAGATCGTCAGCAAGTTTCCATCCAGTGGTTTTGTATTCCACCGAACGGCCATCTCTTTGAAATTGTGGATACCCTTTTTTACCAGGAATATTTTTCTTGCAGTTATCGTAAAATCGGGAAATAGAAGACCATGCCCGTTCTGCGCTAGCTTGTCTTGCCATTGAGTTGAGTTCGTCGGCAAAAGGAAAATCGCGAGCTAGTACGGCGCAGTATTTATTTAAGTCGTTTTTACCCACTTTCTTGTTGTCCATCCAATAACGCAAACAGCTATTGCGGACAAACTTAGCGGTACGAATTGCTTCGCCTACTGCTTTGAACTGATTCGATTTTCCGTATGCCTTGAACTCAAAAACTAACATGACTTCACCTCCCCTCTTATACTACACGCTCCAGCATAAAACTTTAGGCTAGTTATTAAAATTTTACAATTAAAGCCGGCCACTGAAGAAGGGGTTTTAAACCCAAATCTTTGATAAAATTTGAAAAACCAAGAATTTCCGCTTAAAAAATTCAGCTAGTACAGGCTGAACAATGTCTATCACCTGTTATATCATTTCCGGTTACACTCATACATGATGTTGACGGTTGACTGTTGACGGTTGACTGTTGACGCCGTGAACAGTGAACAGTGAACAGTGAACAGTGAACAGTGAACTCGGATTTACTATTCCGATGCTAACGGATTTGATATTAGAGAAACGAGCTAAGCAATAGAGCTGTCTTAGTCTATTCCCAAATTTATCATTTTCAGGCTCCGGTAGCATCTATAGAATCTTTATTTAACCTCTTGGGCAGGACCAAGAATTTCTTGATGGTACCCGCCCCGTGATTTATCCGTGGAATCAATCCAAAATCAAAAATATAAAATCCTCACGCCCCCGAATTTATCCGTGGGCTCAATCTAAAATCTAAAATCTAAAATCTAAAATCGAATGACTGATAATTTGTTAACAATTCCCGGCTATCGCATCATTGAGCAAATCTACAATGGCTCTAGAACACAGGTTTATCGAGGAGTTTCTGAGTCAAACCAAAAAGTAATTATCAAACTGCTATTGAGCGAGTATCCAACTGTGGGCGAACTGGTGCATTTGCGGAATCAGTACACCATTACCAAAAATCTTGACCTTCCGGGAATTGTCAAACCCATTGCACTCTTAAACTACCGCCATGCTTTTGCTCTGGTAATGGAGGATGTTGGCGGTGTTTCCCTTGCTGAGTATACTGCTAATGCTGAAGCGAAGAATTTGGGCGATCGCCTATCAAGTAATTCTGAGGTTTCCTCCCCCCATAATTCGCCCCTACCGCTAGATGAATTCATGCCCATCGCGATTCAGATTGTCCAAACCCTAGAAGGATTATATCACAACCGAATTATTCACAAAGATATCAAGCCCCAGAATATTATCATTAACCCTAAAACTAAAGAAGTTAAATTAATTGACTTCAGCATTTCCTCTCTTTTACCCAGAGAAAACCAACAAATCCAAAATCCAAACGTCTTAGAAGGAACCCTAGCTTATATGTCCCCAGAACAGACGGGACGAATGAATCGGGGTATCGACTACCGCACAGATTTTTACTCGCTGGGAGTCACGTTTTACGAACTACTGACAGGGCAATTACCTTTTAACTCGACCGATCCAATGGAGTTAGTTCACTGTCATATTGCCAAGATTCCAACTCCCCCAATAAATCGGGTTCCATCTATGGGAGTGATGGTGAATAATATCATTATGAAATTGATGGAGAAAACTCCAGAGTTACGCTATCAAAGTGCTGTTGGACTGCGATACGACTTAGAAAACTGTTGGCAGCAATGGGAAGAAAATAGCAATATTAGCCAGTTTACCTTGGGGAATAGGGATATTTGCGATCGCTTCGTCATTCCCGAAAAACTCTACGGTAGAGAAACTGAAGTTAAGACGCTATTAGAAGCCTTCGATCGCATCAGTCACCCCACCCTTACCAACGGGGAGCAAGGGAGAGTCGAAATTATGCTAGTGGCTGGCTTTTCCGGCATTGGTAAAACCGTTGTAGTGAATGAAGTTCACAAACCCATTGTCCGCCAACGGGGTTACTTTATCAAAGGAAAATTTGACCAATTCAAGCGTGATATTCCCTTTTCTGCATGGGTACAAGCATTCCAGAATTTGATGCGGCAATTACTCACCGAAAGTGCGGCCCAGGTGCAGAAAGCGAAAGTCAAAATATTGGAGGCTTTGGGTGAAAACGGTCAGGTCATTATTGATGTCATTCCTGAATTAGAACACCTGATTGGCAAGCAGAAAAAAGTACCCCAACTAGAGGGAACCGCCGCTAAAAATCGCTTTAATTTATTATTTCAAAACTTCATCCGAGTGTTCGCAACAAAAGAGCATCCTTTAGTAATTTTTTTGGATGATTTGCAGTGGGCAGACTCGGCTTCATTGAAGCTAATGCAATTGTTGATGAGCGAGACGAATACCCGCTATGTGTTGTTAATGGGAGCGTATCGGGATAATGAAGTTTTTCCAGCACACCCACTGATCCTGACCTTGGATGAGATTCGCAAAAACTCGGCAACAGTCAACCAAATTACTTTAGCACCCCTAGACAAAACTTCCCTGAATTGCCTGATTGCCGATACTCTTTCCTGTCCACCAGAAAGGGCGATTCCTCTGACAGAACTAATTTTTACCAAAACCAAAGGGAATCCTTTTTTTGCTACTCAATTTCTAAAATTTCTTCATAAAGATGGGTTAATTAAGTTTGATGTTACCCCCCCAACCCCCCCTTGGCTAAGGGAAGCAATGGGGGGTTGGCAATGCGATATTTCCCAAGTGAGGACGCTAGCTTTTACCGATGATGTGGTCGAGTTTATGGCGATTCAGTTGCAAAACTTGCCCAGAGATACCCAGAATGTTCTGAAACTAGCAGCTTGTATTGGCAACCAATTTGACTTAGCAACCCTGGCCATTGTTCATAAAAAATCTCAGAGTGAGACAGCGGCCCATTTGTGGAAAGCGTTGCAAGAAGGGTTAGTTATTCCGATTACTGAAGTTTACAAGTTTTTTCAGGACTCGGAATCAGTTGAAGTTGCACAAGCGTCGGAGTTATCGGTTCCCTACAAGTTTTTACATGACCGAGTGCAGCAAGCAGCATATTTTCTGATTCCCGAATCCCAGAAACAGTCCACCCATCTCGAAATTGGGCAACTGCTGTTGAGGAAGGGCGGGCACGGGGGCACCGCCCCTACGGAAGCAGAAATACAAGAGAAAATTTTTGATATTGTCAACCAGTTGAATATGGGGGTGGAGTTAATTGAGTATCAGACTGAGCGAGATCAACTAGCTCAATTAAATTTAATTGCCGGACGTAAAGCTAAAGCTTCAACTGCTTATGCTGCGGCAAATATTTATCTGCAAACAGGGATTGAACTCTTGAGGGCAAACTGCTGGCAAACTCAATATGAATTAACCCTGAATCTCTATATTGCTGCTGCTGAAGCTGCCTATTTGAATGCTGACCTTGAGGGTATGGAACAGATGGCAGCACTGGTTTTGCAAGAAGCCCAAACAATTTTAGATCGAGTTAAAATTTACGAAATTCAAATTGCAGCTCAGACAGCCCAGAGCAAGGTGTTAGAAACGATCGCCGTAGCAAGAGAGGCACTCTTACAATTGGGGATTGAACTCCCTGCCGAACCTGATGAAGCCTTGATTGGCAAAGCGCTACAAGCCCTTGCGGCCCTCCTCGGCAGCAGAAAGATTGAGGAATTGGTTGACCTACCTGTGATGACAAATCCACAGACTCAGGCAGCTATGCAACTGTCTGGTATGTTGTTTCCACCCATTTTCCAGGGAATGCCCGGTTTACTGCCCCTGCTGAGCTCAACGATGGTGAGTTTATCGCTCTCCTTTGGGAATGCGCCCGCCTCGACGGTGGGGTATGCGATGCACGGGATGGTGTTGTGTGCCTTTTTACAAGAGGTGGAAACCGGCTATGGCTTTGGGCAATTGGCACTCTCATTACTCGATAGGTTGAATGTGCCCGAACTCAAGCCCACAGTTCTACTTTTGTTTGGTGGCTGGATTCAGCATCATCAAGAATCTCTTTTGGCAACGATACCGACGCTGAAAGATGGCTTTACGGCTGGCATGGAAACTGGCGACTTTGTAGACGCTGGCTACAACATATATATTTATTTTTATACGCATTTATTCGCTGGGGTAGAACTAGACACTTGGGAACCCGAAATAGCAGGTTACAGGGCTGTTATGGCGCAGTTGAAACAATATTCTGCTCAGATTTATTTGGATATGGTTCAGCAGACGGTGCAGAACTTGAGGGAAACCCATATTCGGCCGGATTTGTTAATAGGCTCCGCCTACGATGAAACGGTGATGATTCCCAAGCACTATCAGGATAATGAATTCACGGCGATCGCCTGTGCCTGCATCTTCAAACTGCTGCTTGCTTACTGCTATGGCAATTACACGGCTGCCCTAGACAACATTACTCAAGTCAAACAGTATTTGATGGGAGTATCGGGATCGGTTTTTGTCCCCATTTTCCATTTTTATGCCGCCCTCACCCACCTGGCACTTTTTCCGGCACAGCCAGCAATTGATGAGCAAACTGAAAATCTTGCCTTAGTGGAAACCCATCAAAGCACGCTGCAACAGTGGGCGCAAAATGCTCCGATGAATTATCTGCATAAATGGTATTTAGTGGAAGCAGAACGACATCGAGTTTTAGGTCAAAATATGAAGGCGATGGATTATTACGATCGCGCTATTAAACTCGCTAAAGAAAATCAGTACATTAATGAAGAAGCACTTAGCAATGAGCTGGCAGCTAAATTCTATTTAGCCTGGGGAAAAGAAAAAATTGCCCAAGTGTACCTAACTGATGCTTACTACGCCTATGCACGCTGGGGCGCCCAGGCAAAAGTTGAGGATTTAGAAAAGCGCTATCTCCAATTACTTGCGCCTATTTTTCACCCTAAAACGAGCTTAAAAAGAGGTCAGACACTTGCCAAAATGATTGCGGAAACTGTTGCCAGTACCAGTTCAGGTGTTTCACAAATTCTGGACTTGGCAACAGTAATCAAAGCATCTCAATCACTTTCAGGAGAAATCAACATCGATAAGTTGCTCTCCACTTTGATGCAAGTGATGATTGAGAATGCGGGAGCAGAAAAAGGAGCTATGATTTTGAGAGAAAGAGATTCTTTCTTCGTCGCGGCTCAATGTGCGATCGGTAAATCGTGCAACCTTCTCTCAACTCCCGTTGTTGACTCTAGCGTAATTCCGATCGCGATTATTAACTATGTCTCGCGCACCCAAGAAACTTTGGTAATTAATGATGCGACGACTGAGGCTACCTTTGCTGCTGACTCTTATATCATCCAGCATCACCCCAAGTCGGTTTTGTGTCTGCCGATTCAACATCAAGGAAAGGTGATCGCCATTCTTTACTTAGAAAATACTCTCGTTACAAATGCCTTTACTCCCGATCGGTTGGCAGTCTTAAATATCTTAGCCTCCCAAGCTGCCATCTCCATAGAAAATGCCCAACTCTATGCCAACTTAGAAGCCAAAGTCGAAGAACGCACCCAAGAATTATCACAAGCTTTAAGCAATCTCGAAGCCACCCAAGAAGGATTGATTCAATCAGAAAAAATGGCAGCTTTAGGACAACTTGTGGCCGGAGTTGCTCACGAAGTTAACACTCCCCTGGGTGCAATTCGCTCGTCGGCAGGAAATGTTTCTAAGTTCTTAAATCAAACTTTAGAACAGTTGCCGGCACTTTTTCAATCTCTCTCCCCAGAAGAAGCACAGAATTTCTTGAGTTTACTTCAGCGTTCCCTCCAACAAGAAGCAAGCTTATCAACCAAAGAAGAACGCAAATTGAAGAGAGCTTTGAGAAGCCAATTGGAAGAATTAGGAATTGACAGTGCCGATACCGTAGCCGATCGCCTAACGATCATGGGCGTTTATAATGAAATTGATACCTTTGTCCCTTTGTTGCAAAGATATGATAGTTTACATCTCCTAGACCTAGCATACAAAATTTCTGAATTAAAAAGAGGTATTGCTACTATCAACACAGCTACAGATAGAGCATCAAAAGTAGTTTTTGCATTGAAAACTTATGCCCGCTACGAACAGTCTGGCGCAAAAACAGCAGCCAGTATTACAGAAGGTATTGAAACAATCTTAACCCTGTATCAAAATCTCCTCAAACAGGGAGTTGAGGTTATCAAAAACTATGCCGAAATCCCGCCGATACTGTGCTATCCAGACGAACTAAATCAAGTTTGGACGAATTTAATTCACAATGCTTTGCAAGCAATGGGTTATCGAGGCACGTTAACAATTGAGTTAACGGCTCAAGATGATCAGGCTAAGATTAGCATTAGCGACACCGGCCAGGGGATACCAGAAGAAATAAAAGGGAAAATATTTGACCCATTTTTTACTACTAAGCCCGCAGGAGAAGGCAGCGGATTAGGACTAGATATTGTGAAGAAGATTGTTGACAAGCATCAGGGAAAAATTGAAGTCGAATCAATTCCGGGCAAAACTACATTTAATGTTTTCCTGCCAACGATCACTGTATAAGCAGGTCAAGGAGTTCGCAAACGATATAAGGTAGTAAGGGGAGCATCTCACCTTTGCAGCCCTCCGCTAGAAATTGGAGTTTTGAGGCAGGAGGCAGGAGGCAGGAGGCAGAAGGAAAGAGGCAGAAGGAAAGAAGAAGAAGGAAGGAGCCAGAAGAAGGAAGGAGCCAGAAGAAGTATTTTTACAAATATGAGATGCTCCCGTAGTAAGTCGGTCGGATTTTGCTTGGTTCCGCGTAAGCTGCCATCTACCCCATAGAGAGGATTGATTTCAAAAGATAAAACGTTTTGAGGCCCCTAACTCCGATTCAACTGACATCTTGCAGCAATATCAATAAGAGGATTTTTCGTGGGGTCGGGCGGGTTTATAGAACCTATTTGCAAGCTTTAAGGCTGTTGGCGAACCCGCCCCTACGGCTAATTGAGAATGGTGCAATATCTCAGATTCAACAGGAAACAGATGTAAAACAGCAGTACGATGCGTTATGCTCAGCTAAGGTGCTACGCAGATAAGTTGGTTGGTTTCGGCGACTGGGGAGGGGGAGAGGATTTGGCGAGCCGTTGACTTGTGACATCTTAAGATAAGATGGGGCCTACTAATACACTTTACTACTTTGGCTACCTTTGCTACTAATAACAATTAAAAAGGATAAAAAATAGATGTCTAAACCAGTTATTTTGTGCGTTGACGATGAGAGAATGGTATTAGACAGTCTCAGGACGCAGCTAGCAGCAGAATTTGGCAATGCCTACATTTACGAAGCAGCCGAAGATGCTGAGGAGGCTTTAGATGTAATCAGCGAACTTTCTGACGAACACACCCACGTGATTCTGATTATTTCGGATTGGTTAATGCCCGGTATTAAGGGAGATGAGCTACTAATCCGCATTCACAAGGAATACCCGCATGTTATTAAAATTCTGCTGACGGGTCAAGCGGATGAAGTAGCCATTGAAAGAGCAAAAAAACTAGCCAACCTTCATTGTTGCTTATCTAAACCTTGGCTGGAATCCGATTTGCTAGAAACTATTAAATCTGGTTTATCTAAACTATGAGCCAACAGGTAATTATCTGTATTGATGATGAGAAAACTGTACTCAGGAGCCTCAAAGCAGAACTGCAAGAGGCTGTTGGCAATGATTATATAATCGAAATTGCTGAAGGTGGGCAAGAGGCATTAGAGTTAATTGAAGAATTGCTAGAGGAGGGGGATGAAATTCCTTTAATTATTTCCGACCACATTATGCCTGATATGAAGGGAGATGAGCTGTTGAAACAGGCTCATATAATTTCGCCTAAAACTATAAAAATTATGCTGACAGGACAAGCAGATATTGGGGCGATCGCCAATGCTATCAACTCTGCAAACTTATATCGTTATATTACCAAACCTTGGCAATCTGAAGACTTGAAATTGACAATTAGAGAAGCGCTAAATAGTTATCTTCAAGATAAACAACTGACAGAACAAAATGCCCAACTCCAGCAAATAAATCAGGAGTTTGCCGAGTTAAACAGCCAGCAAACCGTACTCATTGCTAAACTACACGAAAATGAAAATCGGTTGACACAGTTTTTGGAAGCAATGCCGATTGGTGTGGGTGTCCTGGATGCGGCCGGAGAACCTTACTACATCAATCGGAAAGCAAAAGAGATATTGGGTAAAGGAGTTGTACCGGATAGCAGTTCCAAGCAATTGTCCGAGGTTTATCAACTCTATCAAGCAGGCACCAATCAAAAGTATCCTACGGAGAATTTGCCCATCGTGCGCGCCTTGAAGGGGGAAAGTGCTAGGGCTGACGATGCAGAAGTTCATCAAGGCGACAAGATTATTCCCCTAGAAATCTTCGCTACTCCCATCTACGATCAACAAGGAAATATTGTTTATGCTATCAACACTTTTCAAGATATCACGGAACGCCAAGAAGCTGAGGCCGAACGCAAAAAGTTCATTGAGGATCTCTTTGAGGTCAATTGCAATTTGGAACTTTCACTGGATGCAGAATTAGAAATTGCGGAGGCGACAAGTCGCTTTGTACCCAATGAGTTTTTAGCTTTTTTGGGATGTGATAGTATTGTTGATATTAAATTGGGAGAAGCGGTGGAGTTGGAAATGTCAGTTTTGTTTTCTGACATCCGCGATTTCACTACTCTCTCGGAAAAGATGACACCGGAAGAGAATTTCAAATTTATCAATTCTTATCTGAGTCGAATGGAACCGCTGATTGTGGAAAATCAGGGGTTTATTGATAAGTATATTGGCGATGCAATTATGGCTTTGTTTAGTGAGGGGGCGGATGATGCTGTGAAAGCCGGAATTGCCATGCTGCATACTCTTGCTGAATACAATCGAGAGCGCGCTTCTTTGGGTTATGTGCCGGTTCAGATTGGGGTGGGAATCAATACTGGTTCTTTGATTTTGGGTATAGTGGGCGGGAAAAGCCGCATGGACGGTACTGTGATTAGCGATGCTGTTAATTTGGCTTCTCGGATTGAAAGTTTGACGAAGAATTACGGGGTGTCGCTGTTAATTACTCAGCAGACTTTCGCTCGCTTGACAAATCCTGCTGATTATGCAATTCGGGTAATTGATAAAGTTCAGGTTAAGGGTAAGTCTGAATGGGTGACTGTTTATGAAGTTTTTGATGCGGATTTGCCGGAAGTTAAAGCGGGGAAGTTAGCGACTCTGCAACTATTTACTGAGGCTTTGTCTTTGTACAATATGAATAATTTTAGGGAAGCTGCGGGACTTTTTGCGGCTTGTTTGGGGCAAAATCCGGGGGATAAGGTGGCTCGAATTTATTGGGAAAGGTGTCAGTAGTTAGTTGACAGTTGACAGTTGACAGTTGACAGTTGACAGTTGACAGTTGTCAGTTGTCAGTTGGTAGTTGTTAGTTGGTGATTTTTAGTAATAACCAAGGACTACTGACTGCTGACTAATGACTAATGACTAATGACTACTGACTGCTGACTAATGATTAATGATTAATGACTACTGACTACTGACTACTGACTACTGACTACTGACTATTGATTAATGACTAATGACTAATAACTGCTGACTACGGTTGTTCGATCGGCAATTCTATGATAAACTCGGCTCCGTGGCCGAGTGCAGAAACGCAAGTCAGTTTGCCACCGTGTTCTTGGACAACTTTGTAGGAAATGGACAAGCCTAAACCGGTGCCTTTGTCAGCGGGTTTGGTGGTAAAAAAAGCCTCGAATAACTGCTGGGAAACTTCTTCTGGCATACCGGGGCCGTTGTCAGAAATCCTAATTACAGCATTGGAGTTTTGGACTTCAGTCCTAATTTTAATCTTGCTGCGGTTAGCTTTGACTTCGGCAACTGAACGCCCTTCGTTGTATTCCTCGATCGCGTCGATCGCATTTCCGATCAAATTCATAAATACCTGATTGATTTTCCCAGCATAACACTCAACCAAAGGCAAATTTCCATAGTCCTTAATTACCGCAATTTCGGGATAGTTGCCTCTGGCTTTCAAACGGGTTTGCAGAATCAGCAACGTTCCTTCAATCCCTTCGTGCAGATTAACTTTGCTCATTTGAGAATCATCTTTGCGGGAGAAATTTCTGAGCGATCGCACGATTTCCCGAATGCGATCGGCCCCAACCTGCATCGAAGACATCGCTTTGGGCAAATCTTCTAGCAGAAACTCTAATTCGATATCCTTAATTTTATCTTGAATTGCTGCCGGCGGCTGTGGGCAGTGCTGCTGGTACATATCGATCAAATCCAGCAAATCTTCCGTGTAGTGGCCGACGTGGACGAGATTGCCGCACACGCTGCTAACAGGATTGTTAATTTCGTGAGCAACACCAGCTACCATTTGACCGAGAGTAGACATTTTCTCAGTGTGAATCAATACCGCTTGAGTTTGCTGCAATTCGTGCAAAGTATTTTCGAGTTGAAGTTTTTGTTGGGTTAACTCTGTTTGCGATCGCAGTAAAGCTTCTTCACTGCGTTTTTGCTCGGAAATATCAGTAATTAACCCTTCCAAAGCTATCAATTCTCCAGAGTCGGAAAACACTCCCAAACCTTGCTCCCAAACCCATTTTAATTCGCCGTTTTTAGTAGTAATTCGGTAATTTAGCTGATAGGGTCGATTTTCTTGTAAGGCAACTTGCACGGCATTCCACAAATTCTCGCGATCGTCCGGGTGAGTCAATTCCGATATAGAAACTTGCCGAGTGCCGATAAATTCTTCAGGAGAATAGCCGGCTAACTGATAGCAACCTTCGCTGACAAACTCCATACTGCGATCGGCATCGTTCCGAAAACGGTAGGCCATTCCCGGCAAATTGCTCATCAGCGTCGCCAAAGCCCGCTGGCTTTCCCGTAGGGCTTCTTCGGCGTGTTTGCGATCGGTAATATCCGTCATCACCGCCAGCATACAGAGTTCGCCGTCCAAATTAATCAATTCCGCTGACAGCAAACACACCACCACCGATCCCGACTTCATGCGAAACTCGCACTCCTGATTGCGAACAACACCTTGTTCGTGCAAACGGCGCCTAAAATTAAGTCTGTCTTCAGGCCTTACCCAAATATTTAACCCCGGTACTGTATTCCAGGTCGTTTCTTCTAAACTGTAACCAGTCATCGACAGAAAACTATCATTAACTTCTATAAAACGACCCTCAGCAAAAGTAGTAATTATCATCGGATCTGGACTCGACCGAAAAGCCTTAGAAAACTTTTCTTCCGATAACCTCAACTTTTTAATAGCCTCTTCCAACTGACTTGTCCGCTCTTTAACCCGGCATTCCAATACCTCATTAGCCTGCTTCAGGGCTTCCTCAGCCTGCACCCGATAAGTGATATCGCGCACCACGCCTTGCAGCCCTATTTTGCCGCCGATATCCATAGAAGTTAGCAGCACCTCCGCCGGAAACTCAGAACCATCCAAACGGCAGTGCCGCCAGTCAAAGCGGCAATTTCCCGATCGCATAGCCGTATTAATTCGCTCTTGATAAATACTCCTAGAATCTTGTCCGTCCGGTTGCAACGGCGGGCTAAATTCGGCAGGATGCTTGCCGCAAAACTCCGACTCAGTGCTGCATCCAAATAACTTTAAAGTAGCCGGATTGCAATCCAAAAAACCCTCTTCGTCTAGCAGCATTACCGCATCAGTCGTCGATTCGTACAAAGTGCGAAACTTTTTTTCCGACGCCTGCAAAGAAGCAATCAACTGCATCTTTTCCTCCGCCGCCCGCTTTTGCTCAGTAATATCCTGCATTACTTGAGAAAAGCCCTGCAACTTTCCCCTTTCATCGCGCAAAGGAGTAACAATAATATTTGCCCAAAATCTTGATCCGTCTTTGCGAAGCCGCCAGCCTTCATTTTCGTATCTACCTTCGGCCACCGCCCTGATTAATTTTTCTTGGGGCTTGCCGATTTCAATATCTTCTTTCGTGAAAAAACACTCCGCATTATTGCCGACTATTTCATGAGCTCTGTATCCCAAAATGCGTTCTGCACCTGAATTCCAGCTAGCTACATACCCATCAGGATCTAACATGAATATAGCGTAATCCTTAACGCCTTCAATTATTAAGCGCAGGCGTTCTTCGCTTTCTCGAAGTCCAGATTCTGCTTGCTTGCGCTGGGTGATATCTTCTACAAAACCTTCGTAGTAGAGCAATTTACCTGCTTCATCGCAGACAGCCCGCGCATTCTCAGCGATCCAAATTATTGTTCCGTCTCGGCGATAAATCTGCGACTCAAAATCCGATACGATGCCCTGTTCTTGCAAAGCATAAACAAACTGATCGCGGCGATCGGGATTGACGTAAAGCTGATGGCTGATATCAGTCAGACAGCCCATTAATTCCTCGGCGGAATTATATCCGTAGATTCGAGCCAAAGCTGGGTTAGCGCTGATGTAGCGACCGGATTGGGTTGTTTGAAAAATACCAGACACAGCATTTTCAAACATACTATAATATTTTGCTTCCATTTGGTGCAGTGCCTCCGCGACATTCAGGCATTCTATCGCTTTATTTCCTAATTTTTGATTTCCCACTTGTGAATACCCTGCTCTTGTGTGTGAGTTGAATATTTTTGGTTTACAGCCTGTTAATTTTGAGCCGTTATTTAGGCTAAAGATGGTGTTTCGCAGCCGGAGACGAGTGTGTTTATTCATCTGTCCTACGGGGCTGTTAGTTGTTAGTCGTTGCTGCGGAAAGTTTACTTGCTCCGCTATTTAGTTGAGGCGTGGCTGGCTGTCACAATCGCCTTGGCAAATAGCTCGGCCTGCGGTGCAGGTGTTCGCTCAAAACCCGCTCCTTGAAATCTCCCTGAATATATTAGCAGTTGAATACCCTGAAATAAGTTAGTAGCAAAGATGTTGTTACAATAAAAGGCAGCTACTTCTACAACCGCCAGAGTCTATTTTTATGATTTGGGTGAGAGTACGATCGACTCTTACCCGAAGCAACTAACCCGCCTGCAAGAGCTAAATGCTCGCTGTCCTTGCTGTCAGTCGATCTTAGATTTTAGATTTTAGATTAAAGTTGACTCCCCAGATGAATCTGGGGCTCTCCTAAAATCTAAAATTTTTTGGTTTCCACAACTCCTGTCGGAAACTTTTATCGGTCTTTGGGTGCTCTGAGTTACTGTTAAGTATTATTGCTGATAAATAATACAGCAGACTGCTGGCAGTTGTACGATCGGGGGTTTGTATGTAAAGTTGGCACAACAATAGGGTAATTGTTGTATCAAAAAATTCATATTCTGCTGCTGCGGGCGGAAAAATTCTGTAGCGGTGCTGGCATTTGGGCAAAAATCTGGGGCCGATCGCGCAAAATGTGGTCGGCAAGTCTGGTAAAATCCCGATCGATTCTCGGTTTGGCCGCAAAGCTCGATCGAGCTAAATTTGACTAGAAACTAATATTAATGACCGATTCTCCTCTACTAGCAACGCCAGAGTTATCCCCTGCTTCAACCCTGACGGCGGATTCTCCTGTGTGGCCAGCCCTCCTCCAACAACTATTAGACAGACAATCTCTCTCACGCGCCCAAGCAGCCGACTTGATGCAGGGATGGCTAGCAGAAGCTATTCCCCCCGTCCTCTCAGGAGCAATTTTAGCGGCCATCCAAGCCAAAGGCATCTGGGCCCAAGAATTGGTAGGAATGGCTCAGGTATTGCATTCTCAGTCGCTTGCAGGCGAGTCGGAGAGCGTTGTCAATCCCAACTCCTCAATCTCCAATCTCAAATTAATTGATACTTGCGGCACAGGCGGCGACGGCGCTTCCACGTTTAACATTTCCACTGCTGTAGCTTTTGTGGCCGCCGCCGGCAAAGTTCGAGTCGCGAAACACGGAAATCGCTCCGCATCGAGCAAAGTGGGTTCTGCTGACGTGTTGGAAGCACTGGGAGTCAACCTCAACGCCGATCCCGCGAAGGTGAGATGTGCGGTAGATTCCGTGGGCATCACCTTTTTATTTGCCCCTGGGTGGCATCCCGCACTTAAGGCTGTAGCGTCGCTCCGGCGCACTTTGAAGGTGCGGACTATTTTTAACCTATTAGGGCCCCTTGTCAATCCTATGCGCCCTACAGGGCAGGTAATCGGGGTGTTCGATCCTAGTCTGGTATCAACTATTGCTCAAGCTTTGGGCGAGTTGGGGACTGAGTTAGCTGTAGTCGTTCACGGCAGAGAAAAATTGGACGAGGCGGGTTTGGGAGATGTGACTGATTTGGCGGTTTTGTCTGATGGCAAAGTGGAACTCACTACTTTAGACCCGGAAAAGGTAGGATTGACACCAAGTGCGATCGGCTCGTTAAAAGGCGGAAATGTTGAGGAAAACGCCGAGATTTTGCGGAACATTTTGCAAGGCAAAGGTACGCCCGCACAAATGGATGTTGTAGCTTTGAATGCGTCTTTGGCTTTTCAGGTGGGAGGTGCAATTCCTATGGGTTCTCACGCAGCAGGAGTTTCTATGGCTAAGGAGATTTTATTTAGCGGTGAATCTTGGTTGAAGTTGCAAGAGTTGATTGAGTTTTTGAAATGAAGTCAGTTGTCAGTTGGGAGTTGGCAGTTGGCAGTTGGCAGTTGGCAGTTGACAGTTGGCAGTTGACAGTTGACAGTTGTTATATCATGTTCGGTCGATTGACCGTGATTCCTGTAGGGGCGGGTTCACCAGCAATAGTCGCCAAAAACCGACAATCTCAAAAACCCGCCCCGACTATGTATGATGCGCGATCGATCGGACATGATATTAGTTGTTAGTTGAGCCGAAAGCAGTTGGTAGTTGTTAGGAAAGCAGTTGCTACAAATAACCAGTAATCAATAACAAATAACAACTAACAAATAATAACTAACCACTAACTTCTTTTTAAGACCGCGATCGAAATTCAATGACATCTTGCTTAATAGTCACATCTTTATTACCAAAAAAGTCGTGACCCAACAGTCCGATTTCTAGGGATGGCGAGACAGCGACAACTACATTGTTAACGGCCAGACCACCTGCTTCCATAGAAGTCAGGCGACCGAGGGGAAAAGTAGCCACTCCGTTGGGAGTTTGTGCTTGCACTGTGCCCTGGAGAACAACCCCCAAGGCTTTAGCCATTGCTGGTGTAATTACTGTGCCACTAGCTCCAGAATCTACCATCATCTCGAACTTTTGTTTGCCGTTAAACGTGACTTCTATGACGGGGATATTAGCCTCCCGGCGTTTGATTTTTGCCTGAAACACTCCCGACTTTGCTGCCGCCGAAGTGGGCGGAGTCAATTCTTTGGGGAGAAAACCGCAGACTGATTGGCTGAGGTTGACGGTTCGGCCTGACGAGCTCCGCATGAAGCATCCCTCACTTTCTTGAGCCACTGCTGGCGAGGAGTTGGCAACACTTCCTACTAAAATTGAACTGCTCAGAGAAATAACTCCTGCTAACACCAGTAAAGGTTGGCGCAGGTTTTGAGGGATGGGTAGAGGCTTTTTTGAGTTGGAGAGTAAAGGCAAGGGAGATTTGCTGGCCATAGTTTGATTAAACGCAGTAGCTCGATCGTAACAGCGACAACTGCCTTTTGGTATAGATATAGAATTTCCGCCCGCATCCTAAGCTGCTGGCAGATAAATTGCTGGCGCGGGGGAGATGGAGAGTTTGCACTTATAGCCTTTCTCAGTAACATGAGGTGCACGCTTTATAAGCGGGCATAGGGCATAGGCCTCCGTGGGCATAGGCCTCCGTGGGCATACCTCACCAAGATTGAGAACTGCTGTATGGCTGCTTTTTGATTACCTGTGGCATAAGTGCCTTGCTTTTGCGAACCATTGCACAAATTAAAATAATATCTGTACATTGCCGACTAGCATCAAATCCCTGGCAGTGGTAAGAATTAAACCAAACGAAAGTAATTAAGGATGCCATGTCACTTTCAACTGCACAACCCGCTCTCCTAGTCCTGGCTGACGGTACTGCTTACCGCGGCTGGTCTTTTGGCGCTGACGCCACCGTCGTTGGCGAGGTAGTATTTAATACTGGAATGACGGGCTACCAAGAAGTATTGACCGATCCCAGCTATTGCGGTCAAATTGTAACTTTTACTTATCCAGAATTGGGCAATACCGGCGTAAATCTTGAAGACGAAGAATCCTCGCGCCCGCAAGTTCGGGGTGCGATCGCCCGGAACGTATGCAGTCGCCCCAGCAACTGGCGCTGCTCACAATCTCTGCAAGACTACCTGAAACAGTACGATATCCCCGGAATTTACGGGATCGACACCCGCGCCCTGACTCGCAAGATTCGCACGGTGGGAGCGATCAACGGCGGCATTTCGACGACGATTCTCGACCAGGCAGAGCTTTTGGAGCTAGTGCAAGATGCCCCCAGCATGGACGGGCTGAATCTGGTGCAGGAAGTCACCACTCGCGAGGTTTACGAGTGGTCTGAAGCCACGGACTCGGTTTGGGAGTTCAGTCCTACAGTCAAACCTGCTAACGGCCAAATGTGGACGGTGGTAGCGCTAGACTTTGGGATCAAGCGCAACATCCTGCGGCGTCTGGCGAGTTACGGGTGTCGGGTCATCGTTGTCCCGGCTGACACGTCGCCGGAGGAAATCCTCAAATACAACCCGGACGGCATTTTTCTGTCCAACGGCCCCGGAGATCCGGCGGCGGTAACGGAAGGGATCGCGACTGCGAAAGCTTTGTTAAAGTCGGACAAACCCGTATTCGGCATCTGCATGGGACACCAAATTTTGGGACTTTCCTTGGGTGCAGAAACTTTTAAACTGAAGTTCGGCCATCGGGGATTGAATCATCCAGCGGGTTTAACTGAGCAAGTAGAAATTACTAGCCAAAATCATGGTTTTGCGATCGACCCCGATTCCTTAGCCCCCGAAGTAGAGATTACTCATCTCAATTTGAACGATCGCACCGTAGCCGGATTGAAGCATAAAACTCTGCCGCTGTTCTCAGTGCAGTACCACCCAGAAGCCAGTCCGGGCCCGCACGACGCCGATTATTTATTCGATCGATTCGTGCAGTCCATGCGAGACAATCAGAAAGTAGCCAGCAGTAAGTAGTCAGCAGTCAGCAGTCATTAGTCAGTAGTCCTCAGAGGCTGTTTGTGTCGATCGCTTCTGACTAATGACTAATGACTAATGACTAATGACTAAAAAACTGTAGACAAAATACCAAAAAACTCCTATAATGAAGCCTCGACTTTAAGCAATATCTAGCTAGGAGGGTGTCATTTCTGAGTCATTGACCCTGACCGTTAGCCTCAGAGGCACTCGCGAAGTCAGGAATAACTGTCAGTTATTTCGCCTGACGGGCCTGCTGGACGCTTTTTCTGAGGCCACTTTTCGGAAGGTAATAAGCAAATGTATTGACGAGGGCCCAAAACACGTAATTTTGGACTTGTCTCAGATAGACTTTGTGGATAGTTCAGGCTTGGGCGCACTTGTGCAGCTTGTCAAAAAAGCCCAAACCTTGGAAGGGACATTGCAAATTGTCTCAAATCCCCGCGTAACTCAGACTGTTAAACTGGTTCGCTTAGAGAAATTTTTGTCTTTGCAGCCTTCGGTTGATGAGGCGGTAAAAAACGTCAAGGATGCTTGACGCCAAAGTGAATTAAATTAGCTATCCGGTTCTCAACGCTGGATAGCAAATTTTTATTTTTGTGCGGGTAAAACAATACCGATTTTCCCAGAAGCTGCGACACGCGCCAGCGGCTATTTCCCCGATTCCTAGAGTTTCGGTGGATGGGCAGTAAAATATGTGTGGCAAACACGCGAAAAAATGGTATAAGAAGTAGAGCATCCCGATGATTGTAAAAAGCCTTTTTTAGGAGTGCGATCGTCGCGCCAAGCTTTGCCTATATATCTCGTTTCGCGATCGGACAGCGAACACTCCTGTAAAAGCTATAATTGCTGAAGTAGTGAAAGACGCAATAAGTAAGTGACTAGAAAAACCAAGCTGTGCGGAAGTTTTATTTAAAAAAGTATGTCGCCGATCGCAGATGACGGACTCAAACTGAGTCTGACGGATATCAGTTTAAATCGAGTGCATCCTGCGAGGGCTACACCAGCAGAAATAGAAAGAATTTCGCCCGCAGCCTGGGCATATTTGGGAGATGCAGTGTACGAACTCTACATTCGGAGTTCGTACTTAGTCCCGCCCAGAAGATTGCAAGCTTATCACGAATTGGTGGTGGGGCAAGTACGAGCCGAAACTCAAGCGCGTCACTTGCGATCGCTCTCTCCTTACTTGAACAGTACAGAATTAGCAATTGTCAAGCGCGGCCGCAATGCTGCTGCAGGCCGTTCTAAGCGAGCAGATCCAGAGATATACCAACAAGCCAGCAGCTTAGAAACTTTGATCGGATATTTGTATCTCACCGATCCCGAAAGATTGACCGAGATTCTGGCACTTTTAGAACTTGAGAATGAAATGATTTAGCAGTTAAGAGTTGGGAATGGGGAGGGATGAATTAACCATCCTGGCACGGCTAACATAAAACCGCAAAAATCTCGATCGGCAAAACAAGATTTATCAGTTATTAACTAGCTATTTGAACACAGCAAAATCCTTGCTCCCTCGCTAGACTATCTCAAATCTCAAAGCCCAAAGATTGCTCCCTCAATCAAGAATCTCACATCTACAATCTACAATCGACTAGCCTTCAGCCAAAACCTTTTGACCACAAGAAACCAATGAGAAAATTTACCAAACCCAACTTTTCGCGATCGAATTCCGACAGCAAGCCATTCAAAAGCGAAGGCCGCCGTCAGGACTCACAACCATCCTCTCCCCGCTTTGAACGCAAGCCCCGTCCCGATACTCGCGGAGTAGACGCCCCTCAAAAGCGATCGACCTTCGCCCCGCAATCGCGAGAAATGCCCGTGAGAGCAATTTTCAAACGGAGAGTCGATTCCGACAGCCAACCGGAAATTCGCAGAAATAATCATTTCAAAGACAGAGACAGCAGCCCGCAGGAATCCCGCGGCAATTATTACCAAGACAGAGACAGAGATAGTAGCCCGCAGCCGGCCCGCAACAATTTCCGAGACAGAGACAGCAGCCCGCAGCCGGCCCGCAACAATTTCCGAGACAGAGACAGAGACAGAGACAGCAGCCCGCAGCCGGCCCGCAACAATTTCCGAGACAGAGACAGAGACAGCAGCCCGCAGCCGGCCCGCAACAATTTCCGAGACAGAAACAGAGACAGCAGTCCGCAGGAATCGAGGGGCAATTATTACAAAGACAGAGACAAAGACAATAGCCCGCAGGAATTCCGGGGCAACCATTTCAGAGACAGAGACAAAGACAGAGACACTCGCCCTGTTGACACTGCCTCAAATACAGTCGTGCAACCAGACGCAGACACAGACGACATGATTTACGGCCGCCATGCGGTGCAAGCAGCTTTAGAAACAAACCAAGTCCTCAACCGGATCTGGGTTGTCCCCCACCTGCGCTACGATCCCCGCTTTCACAGCTTGCTAACCGAAGCCAAAGCCAACGGCAGCATCATTGACGAAGTTGACGATTTGCGCCTCGACTACATCACGCGCAAAGCAAACCATCAAGGCGTAGCAGCTCAAGTATCAGCCTACGAATACCTGGATTTGAGCGAACTGATCGCAAAGGCTAAGTCGGCTTGCGAAGATCCAGTAATTGTGGTAGCAGAAGGACTCAACGACCCGCACAATCTAGGGGCGATTATTCGCACCGCAGAAGCATTGGGATCTCAGGGCATGGTGATTCCGCAGCGACGGGCTGTTGGGATTACCTCAGCAGTGAGAAAAGTGGCAGCAGGGGCATTGGAAAGCCTGCCCGTGGCGAGGGTTGTCAATCTTAACCGGGCGCTGGAAGAACTCAAAGAGGCTGGATTCTGGATTTATGGGACTGCAGCAGGCGTCGGTCAATCTATAGAGACAGTCAAGTTCTCCGGGCCCACTGTTTTAGTGGTGGGTGGTGAAGCTGACGGTTTGAGCCTTTTGATACAGCGCGGATGTGACGGATTAGTTTCAATTCCTTTAAGGGGCCATACTCCTAGCCTGAATGTCTCGGTAGCAACGGGGATGGCTTTATACGAAATTTACCGTCAGCGCGGGCCCAAAAAGTTTCACGTACACGGATCGTAAAGGTGCTTGAAAAAAAGAGCACAACAGAGTAGTTTATTGTGAATGCTGCCCAGAATTGAGCAGCACCACACCCGGAACAAGTAAGGATAGCCGATCGACTGTCGTTACTTGTTCAGGCGAAAGTAGAAGGGGCCTGGCCCCTAGGTTCAAACAGGAATTCGACACAAATCTATTTAGATATATTTAAATAGATTTGTGTCGGTCCTTGGTAGCAGTCAGCCACGTGTAAATAACAAAAGCCTAGGCGTGTTCGCAGCACCCTGAAAACACCGTCAAATACATTAGAAGAAAAGCAGATGAAAGAATTCTTGATTAGCTTGCTCAATTTTTTCGGATTGGCTTGGTGGGTTGAAGTTAAAACTTCAGCGCCGCGGTGCATTTACTATTTTGGCCCGTTCTTAACCAATGGAGAGGCGGAAGCTGCAAAAGCAGGATATGTAGAAGACATAGAAAATGAAGGGGCAGAAGGTGTTAGTGTTTCGATTCACCGCTGCAAACCAATTACTTTGACAGTTGCAGAAGATTTGGGAAAGCTTGGTGATGGAGGGCTGTGGCCGGTTTTGAGCAGTCAGTAGAAGCAGGGGAATTTTGAGTTTTGAGAGGCCTACGCTTCCCTCGCAACGCTGTGCGGTTTTGAGTTGTGATTTATAACTTCAAAACTGTTGAGTGTTGGGTGATTAATTCCTTCTGACAAACTCCAAACTTAAGACTAGCAATTGCCCACTGCTTCGGGGTGACTCTCCATCCAACGATCGATGTCTGCGAGTACCCGATCGGGAATTTCCCAAGGGAACAAGTGGGCTGTATTGGGATAACACTGCCACTGACAATCGTGGAGGTGGCGGGCGGTTTCTAAACTGGATGCTGAGGTGATGTGCCGATCGCCCTCTCCGGCGAGCACCAAGCTGGGACATTGAATGTCGCCCAGGTGGATCAGTCGATCGTATCCAGCCCTCAGAGCGGTATTTAACGCCTTGGTGGCCGTGTTGGAAGTCTTTAGGTAGGCGGGGGTACCTGCCTGTGCTAAGTAGCGGTAAGGGGTGGCGGTATGCTGCTGTATCAAGTAGCGAAAGAGCGATCGCCTAGCAAAAGTATCAATATTCCACTGCCAACCCGGTATCACCCAATTTATAATTCCGGCTAAACCGGTGTAAAGGTTATCTTGCCAAGAGATGGGAGGATGACTTCCTCGCGGTTTGGCTGCGGATGCAAGTAAAATCAAACCGGTGACTCGCTGGGGATATTTCATGGCTAATTCTAGGGCTAAAATCCCTCCCAAAGACCATCCGATCACCAAACACCGATCGACTCCTAATCTGTCTAATAGTGCTTCTAAATCGACCAGATGATCGGTCATTTCAAAGAAAGTTGAGGTGCGGCTGTTGCCGTATCCGCGCAAGTCTGGGGCGATCGTTTGGAACCGCTTTGATAGGTGTTCTGTAAAGACCGACATACAATCGCCGGAACCTGGATGGCCGTGCAAGCAGAGAATAGGAAACCCTTTGCCTTTGACGGAAACACTGAGTTGTTGATGCGGCATTTTTTAACTGTTTGGGCGGTGCGTTGTCCCCGCTATAAATTGTATATTCCAGCGCTTAAAAGCTGGGGTTTCGGACCATGTAATCGGCAATTTTAGAAATAGACTGGCGCATTTGTAGCTCGCCGCTGCGGCTGTCAATCACAGTAATCACATAGGCCTCGTCGTCAATGCTCATCGCTAAAGTTGTGCCGAGTACCCGCGAATTTTGGCCAGTTTTTTCGCCCAACCACTGAGCTTTAGTTCCTTTTAAAGCGGCAAATCCCAGAGCGTGATCGTACTGGCGGTTGAGAGTTTCTATTAACAGTTTAGCACCGGGTGTTTCGCCGTTGTAAATTTGCACCATCATTTCCGTGAGTTCGTTAGCAGTCAGGCGGTTGCGACCAGAACCGGGGTTGGAGGGCATAATTCTTTCCCCCATTAATTTGAAGTTGACGCGGGTGACTTCGTAGCCGCTATTATCTAAATATTGATTGATGTAATCCGAACCTAAATAATCGATTAGTTGATTGGTGGCGATATTGCTGCTGCGATAGATCATTTCTTCTAACAGTAGCTGTAGCGGGTAATTGCGATTAGACCTAATCTTTGCCGATGCGTCTTCGGTGAAATTACCGCGAGTGACTAATACTTCCTGGTTCAGACTAATTTTTTCTTTTTCGACTTTTTGCATCAGGGCGACAGCAATCGGCAATTTAATTAAGCTGGCCGGACTGGCAGGAGGCACATCGCCCCGGAGGTTTACGCACTCTCTAGAAAGGTTGCAAATGCCGATCGAAGCTTGAGCCGACAAACCGCTTTCCCTGGCAAGCGCACCCAACAAATCAGATTTTGCTTGCTGCACTTGAAAGGTTGCTGCTGTTAAATTTTCCCGGTATTCTTGAGTTTTTGAGGCAGTGAGGGAAGCTAAAAATGAATTTTGAGGAACTTCCTGCAAGTTGTTGAGGGCTTGATGCCAGAAAAATTGAGTTTGCTGCGAAGATTCGATCGACTTATTTGGCTGCCCTTTAGTTTCTACGGCTCTGTTGGCTAAACGGACTGCTTGCTGTAAGTTGTCCTTAGCCCTCTGTTCTACTAATATTTGAGCTTCTACTGCTTGCAACTGCTGTAGCAGTTGTTCTTGAGGATTGGCTGCGAAGGGAACTAAGCCGGAAAGGATGCTTGGTTCTGGGGAGGGAGAGGAGGGTTTTTCTAATTCGGCGATTAGCCCATCGCGAATTTTGTAGAGTTCGTCTAGGGAACGTGGGTTAGATGATTGAGAGAATGAACTTGCGATGGTTAACATCTGAACCAGTCCAATGCCGGCTACTACTGCCGCCATCTTGTTGGCGATCGACAAAAAACGCCTGAGTTCTGGCATATTTAACATCCTCAACACAACCAAATTCTATATAAGCAGCTATTGTTACATCAGTCAAACGATTTTAGATTTTAGATTTTAGATTTTAGATTTTTTCTTCAATCTAAAATCTGAAATCTAAAATAGTTCGCTCGCGCCAATGTGGCAAGATAACTAAAATAAAGGGAGCGATCGCACGAAGGCAATCAACCCCCTCTAAATATTGGGAACTATCTACTTTCTGCGCCGCCGTCGCCAGTCAGCACCCAACCGCTTGAGGTAATCCCAGCCGCGTTGGGGCCAGACATGATCGCTACCGATCTTTTCGGCAATCCAGTGAGCGACTTTGGGGCCTGTCCAGTCTCCGCCGTCGGGGGCAGGGCCTAGCAGGGCTTGTCGCAGTTCTTCTTGCTGTTCAGGATTCAGCAAGGATTTTGCAGGAGGGGGCTGGCGGTCTCCGCTGCGGTTTCTGACAGAGTTAGGCCCTTCTCGGTTATAGCGCTGGACAATTTCTTTGGCGTAGTCGTAGTTGAGGCCTACGACTTGGGCTGCTTGTTTGATAGTCCAATTTCGGGACACTAACAGCAGCAAGTGCCAGCGGCGCGACTCTGTGGTGTTTTGTGCCTGCCGGTAGCGAATTTTGAGTTCCTCTGCCGTCAGGTGGGATTCTAAGTGAGCTTTAGGTGGCATTCCTCCAACGGGGCATCGGGAACTTCTTACCATATATCTTTGGTTTTGGGGATAATTCCGGATGAAATTATTTTCCTGGGGATCGTTCGGGCAAATAAGTAGCTTTTTTTACCCCAGATGCACGCAGCTAGTCGCATTTGAGGAAGGACTGCTGTTTTTTTGCAGGTGCGCGCAACAGGAGACTTCGGCGTGGCGGTGAGCGTTCCGAGCTTTTTTGTGAACCTCAGATTTCTGACAGGCTTTTTGACCTTTGGCACAATGGGCGTGGATCGGAAAAGGTCGATCGCTATTTTCTTCGATCGCGCCGCCGCCATTAATTCACTCGGCTGACTGATAACTTTCAGTCATTGTTGACTAAAAAACTGCTCTTCATAATCTGACCCTAATTATTAGGGTATAGACCGCCATACTCTAATATTTTCTTAGCATCATTTTCTCTTTTTCGTTCATCTTTTGCGTGAGTTTCAGGACGCGATTAATTGCCTAAAAAATCAGGCTCATATGCTACATTAAATATATCTAATCTAACACAATTGGGAATTGGTTAAAACAAAAATTTTATTAGAGTCTGAATAGTTCCCGGAATAAAGCAGTCATAATCTAGGATGAGTTAATTTTTAATACTATATTTTTCTACCATAAATCCTGGGTTGCATCGAGGACAAACTGGGCTGTAATATTTTAGAATTTAGATTACAGAATTTGGAATGACTGATTTCCTAATGATTGCGATCTTGCATAGACATTCTTGGAGACCGAACCTAATTATGTAGGGGTCGCATTGCACACCTTACCCCTTACTCATATAAATATCGGGTCAAACCACTTTTTGCATCAGTCCTGATACAGTTGCATTCTTGGTTTGTTAAAAAATTAGGTAAAAAACTCGATCGCTATTTGGTGGCCCGTGGGATTTTGGGAATTTAATCTATTGTATATAAAATGACCGATCGCCCGTTAGCGGAGCCCTCTTCGAGGCTCGAACTTTCGCCACAAAAATAGCCGACTTTGCCTTCGGGCTGTAAGCAGGTACAATTGCCAGTTATATTAACTGTATTGTCTCAAAGTAGAAATGATAAAGGTACGAGCATGGCATCCATCCGCGAGTTGCACCGACAACTGGTCAATAAAGAACGCTCTGCTGTGGAAATTACTCAAGAAGCATTAGACCGAATTACCCAGCTAGAGCCGAAGTTGAAAAGCTTTCTGTGCGTGACGGCAGACAGCGCATTGGCGCAGGCCCATAAAGTGGATGCCCAAATCGCAGCCGGAGAGCAAATTGGCCTGTTGGCCGGCATCCCGATCGCCGTTAAAGATAATATGTGCACCGAGGGCGTTCCCACAACCTGCGCCTCTCGGATTTTGGAGAATTTTGTGCCTCCCTACGATGCCACCGTCGTCTCGAAACTCCAAGCAGCCGGTGCGGTGATTGTGGGTAAGGCGAATATGGACGAGTTTGCAATGGGGAGCTCGACAGAAACTTCTGCCTATCAAGTTACCGCGAATCCTTGGGACTTGGAGCGCGTGCCCGGAGGGTCTTCTGGCGGTTCTGCCGCAGCGGTAGCCGCTGGAGAATGCGTCGTGAGTTTGGGTTCGGATACTGGGGGCTCAATCCGCCAACCTGCTGCTTTTTGCGGGTTGGTGGGGCTGAAACCGACTTATGGGTTGGTTTCTCGCTACGGTTTGGTGGCCTATGCTTCTTCTCTCGATCAAATCGGGCCCTTTGGCCGGACTGTTGAGGATTCGGCGATTTTGTTGGGGGCGATCGCCGGTTATGATCCGAGAGATTCCACGAGTCTTAATGTCCCAATTCCTGACTACGCTCAAGCTTTAAGACCCAGTTTGCGACCGAAGGGTCAGATTAGAATTGGTGTAATTAAAGAAACTTTTGGTGTAGGGCTGGACTCCGGGGTTAAAGACGCTGTTACTAAGGCGATCGAGCAATTTCAACAATTGGGCGCAGAAATTCAAGTCATTTCTTGTCCCCGGTTCCGCTACGGTTTGCCCACTTACTACATTATTGCTCCCTCGGAAGCTTCGGCAAATTTGGCGCGATATGATGGAGTCAAGTACGGTTTCCGGTCTCCCGACTCCGATAATCTTTTGGATATGTATGCCAAAACCCGCTCTCAAGGGTTCGGTGCGGAAGTTAAACGCCGGATTGCGATCGGCACTTACGTATTGTCGGCTGGATATTACGATGCCTATTATCTAAAAGCTCAAAAAGTTCGGACTTTGATTAAAGAAGACTTTGAAAAAGCTTTTTCTCAAGTTGATGTTTTAGTCTGTCCCACTGCTCCTACTACCGCATTTAAGGCAGGCGAAAAATTCAATGACCCCCTGAGTATGTATTTGTCAGATTTGATGACTATTCCCGTGAATCTTGCTGGTTTGCCAGCGTTGAGTTTGCCCTGCGGATTTGATGATAAAGGACTGCCCGTGGGTATACAACTGATTGGTAATGTTTTGCAAGAATCTCGGCTGTTTCAGGTGGCTCACGCTTACGAACAGTCTACGAATTGGCACTTACACCACCCCGAATTGCATTAATTTTTGAAACTCGGCGGAATACGGTGGCGGAGGTTAGTAATCGATCTTGGCTAATTGTCTGAATTAATAATTTGCCATTAGCTTTTGAGCGATATCTAATTTCCCGCGTGCTCTATCTATGAACAATCTGCTAGTATTCCTTTTGTCTAAATCGCTAATAGCTTTTGGGATAGTTTTGGCCGTTGCTTATTCTGCTGCTTGTGTATTCCTCTTTGTAGCGCAAGGTAAGTTTATCTTTTTTCCCGCGCGCGCGATCGAAACTACGCCAGATGCTTTTCAGTTGAAATATCAAGATGTTTGGTTGCCAATTTCAACTAAAACAGGCGCGGTGGACAGCGTGCACGGGTGGTGGATTCCTGCCTCGGAAAATCCCCCCAGCCCCCCCTTGCTAAGGGGGGGAGCAAGAAAGGGGGAGGCTGTTCCCTCTGTTAACACTGTTAACACCGGAGACTCGGATACCCCCCCCAGCCCCCCCTTGCCAAGGGGGGGAGCAAGAAAGGGGGAGGCTGTTCCCTCTCCCTCTGTTAACACCCCAGACTTGGATACCCCCCCCAGCCCCCCCTTGCCAAGGGGGGGAGCTAGAGGAGTCGGAACGTCCCCGCAAAGTGAGAGACCGGCCGTCGCTCCGGTTCCCCCCCTTAACAAGGGGGGGTTAGGGGCAGGGCTGTTTGATTCTCACCAAAAACGAGGTTTTTGTAGGGGTAGTGCCCCCGTGCCTACCCCCGCCACCAACCATCGAATGGGGGTTTCTGGCAAAAAGGGCCGGCACGGGGGCACGGCCCCTACCAAGAATGAAACCGCCCTGGGGCTAGGGAAGGTAGTTTTGTATCTACACGGCAATGCTTCAAATGTGGGAGCAAATGTCGAACACGCTTATCGATTTCATGGGTTAGGTTTGTCGGTATTTGTGATGGATTATCGTGGTTATGGAAAAAGCCAGGGCGATTTTCCGAGTGAATCTCAGGTTTATGAGGATGCTCAGCTTGCTTGGGATTATTTGGTGAAACAGCGGGGGATTAACCCGAATCAAATTTATCTCTACGGTCATTCTTTGGGAGGGGCGATCGCGATCGATCTAGCCGTGCGTCACCCGGAGGCGGCAGGGGTAATTGTAGAAGGCTCTTTTACTTCCACGCGGGCGATGGTGAATTTCCAAAAAGGGCTGTTTTGGATGTTTCCGATCGATTTTTTGCTGACACAGCGGTTTGATTCTCTTTCAAAAGTCGATCGCCTGCAAATGCCTGTGCTGTTTATTCACGGGGCTGCTGACAATGTAGTTCCAGTGGAAATGACCAAAAAACTGTTTGATGCAGCACCTGAGCCCAAACAGTTGTACATAGTTCCTGACGGAGGTCACACTAATGTGGCACATATCGGGGGCGCAGAATATCTGCAAATACTGAGCCAATTTTTAGGTTCTTCACAGTAGATAAAAGCTATTGGCGGTAACAGGTTAAGTTTGATAGCTGTACCGCCTGCTCGCCCTTCTAACAGTAGATATCTCAAGCGGAGCAGTTATCCCGATGATACCGCTTAGTACAACCTTAATACATTCAGCCACCAGTCATTTAAGGCATAGCAGTAATTACAGTAATTGTTCGCGCTTATAGCTTGTTCTTTCTTAACTTCGCAGCCGCGCCGAGATGTTTTTCGATCCGGCATCCGGGCGCCGCAGAGATTGGCATCTGTAAGATTAGTTTTGTTCAATCTCGCATCCCTCAAGTCGGCAGATCGTAGGTCGGCACCGCTAAGATTTGCACCGCTTAAATCGGCTTCTTGGAGGTCGGCCCCCCTGAGATTTGCACCGCTTAAATCGGCATTTCTCAGGTCTGTTCTACTTAGTTTAGCGGCGCTCAAATTACTGCATTTTAAATTAGCCAACTGGAGCGATGCGTCTCGCAGAAAACTCTCGCTGAGGTTGGCATTTTCTAAATTGGCTCCCCTGATGTCTGCCCTGCTCATGTCAGCTTTGCTGAGGTCGGCGTCAGCCAAAAAGGCGTTTCTCATGTTGGCGTTGTTTAAATTAGCTTCCATTAAGTCAGCCGCAGTCAAGTCGGCATCAACTAAGTCGGCCCTGTTGAGAGTGGCGCGGCTCAAGGAAGCGCCAAACAAATCTGCACGGCTCAAGGAAGCGCCAAATAAGTCGCATCCGGGACATCCTCTGGTTTCTAGCAGCCGCTTGACTAGAGACAGATTTTGAGCTTGTAAGGGAAGTGCGGCGCAAAATGGGAGTAGCATTATCGCTGCAGTCAGAATTTTCAGTTTGATTTTGGTCATAGTCTGGGTAAGTCCTGTAACTGCCTTTCATCACCGATTTGTCTGCTGGACTTACGTGCGGGGGGCCAAAAACCCGGTTTCCTCGTTAATTCCTCGCTGCCCAACCCAATATTCTGAGCAGAAACAGGGTTGTTTGCGTAAGTCCTAGTCTAGTGGATGGACGCGACTCGACGGTGTAAGGTTCGATCGCCATCACGGATATTACTTACGCGTTGGGGATGAAAGCCCGCACATCAAGGCTCCCCGGCAGCGAACGGCGAACGGCCGGATGCGCTAAATGCCAGGGATTCTGGAGCTGGCGACGGCTGCGGCAAGTGACCGACTCCGACAACGGATAAGTATTTGTAATGGATGCAGTTGGATTTTGCTGCCGAGGGCGATCGTTCTCCGTACAGGCGATCGGTAAATAAGCCAATTGGCTTAGACTCTTAAGACATATTGCTGATGCGCTGCCTTCTCTAAAAAAGATAGCATTTTTGTGTGATCCCCGAAATAATACTGAGCAAGCCAGTATCAAAAAAATACCAAATGTCTCGGCGGGTAGGAAAATTGGGTACAGCTAATACTTTCAGACGAGGAAAATAGATGTCGAACAGCATAGATCAACTTGCAGAAGGTGGCCGGGGGATCAAACTCATGTGGCAGATTGCAGACGAGATCAGTTACACCCGGACTCTCGACAATCGAAATTGTTTGTGGCTGAGTAAAAGTTACGAAGTAGAAGGTCGCAATCGATCGCAAAATATAAAAAATGCTAGCGTTTTAGATGGGTTAATGAATTTATTAAACACCTGGGATTGGCAGACTGAAACAGAGCAGGAAGAAGAGCTGTATGAAACTTGTGTTCAACATATTAGCCTGCAAGTCAACACAGATGTCAATGCTTTAACTCAAGTTTTGTTGTGGTTTGAGCAGTTGAAATATTTATCGCTCCCCAATGAGGTTTGGTGTAAGTTTCAGTTGGCGTTGGCTGAAGGTTTCACTAATGCAGTTCGCCACGCTCACAAAAAGTTGCCAGTAGAAACTCCTGTTCAACTGGAAATTATGGTGTTTAACGGACGGTTGGAACTCAAAGTTTGGGATTGCGGGCCGTGTTTTGATTTTGATGCTAAGCTAAAGGAAATTAGGGCAGCAGATAGAAATAACGGCTTGGATTTAGAAGTTTTGAACGATGCTTGCTTGATGCCTAGCAGACAAAAAACTTTGGAACCGTCTCTATTCCTAATTGCTGGGTAGCTTTGGGGTGAGGGACAATTAACAGACTGGCACGGTGAAAAATGTGTTATTCTAAAAACGGTGTTAGGGGAAAAGTTACGGGTTTTGTCTCCGCGTCGGTGAGGGGTTTTGAATACCGCCAACCTGCTGCGGCTTGGGTTAAGAGCTATGGTGTTGGGTGACGCTATAGCGGTTCGATTGGAACGGGTGCATCTGTCTAATTAAATATTAAAAACTAAACATTAAAAGTTAAAAATTATTCACACTAATTTTTGAGCTTTTAATTTATCATAGTATCTGGTCGCTCACCAATTACTAATGATTTCCAAAGAAACTTTATTTGTTCTGTCTCTATTTCCCTACTTGGGATTTCTCTGGTTTTTGACTCGATCGGGAAAAACACCCCGTTTAGCTCTGATGGGCTTTTACGGCACTCTCGTTTTTGTAGCGGTGACTATTCCCGCCGCAATTTACGCAAAAGTTGCCTACAACGAGTCACTAGCAAATGTCGATTGGCTGCACGGTTCTGCGGAACTATTCTTAACACTTGCCAATATTTTATTAGTTTTAGGCTTTAGAGAAGCGGTGATTAAAGCCAAAGCATCGTCACAGAAGGGCGACGAGGAGCAAGAGTGTCTTTTAGATGGGGGAGAATAGCCGGGATCACCTCAGTTTGGTATTTGCTCTCTGCAGAAATGCTCCAGAATAGCCGTAGTTAACAGTTAAGTGTTGACCTATCAGTTTGTGCTCCGCCAACCTGCAAAATTTTAGGAAAGCACTACAATATATGGAAACTCACATCAAGCACTTTTAGTGTCGTCACCTTGGTTTCTTGCCACGGGCTCAACCTGAGAGCCGAGATTTTGGGTTAAGAAAGCGAGTTTCTCAGGTATTATCGAGAATGGTGCTCTGGGCGTGAGTGGAAACAGACTACCATGTTGCTAAGTTTAGCAGTGGTGGGAATCTCCAGGCAGAAAAAAAGATGAGCTATTGTCTCAATCCCCATTGCCAAAAGCCGCAGAATCCTGACTCAACCAAGTTTTGTCTGGCGTGCGGCTCTAAATTGCTACTGAAAGAGCGTTATCGCGCCATTCAACCTATCGGTGAAGGAACATTTGGCAGAACTTTTTTAGCTGTCGATGAAGATAGGTTGAAAACTCCCTGCGCCATCAAACAATTTTTCCCCCAAGTACAAGAAAAAGCTGAATTAGAAAAGGCAACTGCACTGTTCAAACAAGAAGCTCACCGACTACACGAACTCGGAGAACACCCGCAAATTCCAAGTTTGCTGGCTTCTTTTGAACAAGCCAAACGTCTGTATCTTGTGGAAGAGTTAATCGATGGAAATAATTTGTTTCAGGAGTTGCAGCAGCGGGGAGCTTTTAGCGAGGAACAGATTTGGGAATTGTTGATCAATTTGTTGCCTGTTTTGCAATTTGTTCACGAGCAGCAGGTGATTCATCGGGATATTAAGCCGGAAAATATTCTGCGAAGAACTCCCCAAACCTTGTGGGCGGCGGCGGGATATGGCACCTCAACTCCTGGTAAAGGAAAAGGAGGGGCAAATTTACCTCCATCTTCTGGTGGTATGAAAGGGATAATTGTCGCTGAATCTCCTGCTGTAGAGGGCAAGGCCAGGGGGGGTCAGTTTGTGCTCGTAGATTTTGGAGTTGCTAAGCACATTACCGGCCTTTCTGAGGCGCAAACTGGAACGATAACTGGAACTGCTGGCTATGCGCCCATCGAACAAATTCGCAGCGGCAAGGCGTATCCGGCGAGCGACCTTTACAGTTTGGGCGTTACCTGCATTCACCTGCTAACAGGGGCGGTACTGAAGGATTTGTTCGATGCTTTGGAATGCAAATGGATTTGGCGATCGCACCTGGCGCAAAAAGGCATAAAAGTCAGCAAAAAATTAGCAACTATTTTGAATAAATTGCTCAAAGATTCGGTAAGAGAGCGATATCAATCCGCTGCTGAAGTCTTGCAAGACTTGGTAAATGTTGGGCAATATCCCCGCTCTCAAATCAGTTATAATTCGCCCACGAAAATAGCTATTAATTCGCCAGTAACTAACTCGCAGCCCCATAAAGCAACCGCCGTCTCAGCCGCGCCGCCCGCCAAGATTCATGTTGCGCCATCCGCTGGCAATCCGACATTTTTGTCGTCTAATAACTGGCGGTGCGATCGCATTCTCCACGGTCATTCAGCCTCGGTTAATGCTGTGGTTATTAATCCTCAAGGCAATATTCTCGCTAGCGCCAGCGATGATAAAACAATTAAGCTGTGGAACCTGGAAACAGGTGAATTCATCCATACTTTTTTCGGCCATTCCGCAACGGTTGATGCTGTGGCAATCAGCCCAGACGGGAGAATGATGGTTAGCGGCAGTTTTGACAGAAAAGTCATTGAGTGGAAGCTGGATAAAAAGGCGATGATTCGCGAATTTTACAGCGATTTTGGTTCGCCGTACAGTCACCGATACGGCCCCGTGTACTCGGTGGCTTTTAGTTGCGACTCTGGAGCGATCGCGAGTGCCAGCGGCGACAAGAGTATTAAATTGTGGAATCAGCGCAACGGAGAATTGGTTCAAAAACTTTCGGGACATTCTGACAAGGTTTTATCTGTTAGTTTTCGCCCTCAAAGTATGATGCTTGCCAGTGGTAGTGCTGACACAACTATCAAGATGTGGCTGGTAGGTATTGGGGAGAGTGTACGGACTTTTGTCGGTCATTCAGATTGGGTTTATGCGATCGCATTTAGTCAAGATGGAAAGACGATTGTCAGTGGAAGTGCCGACGCTACTGTTAAATTGTGGAATGCCGATACAGGGGAATTGATTAATACTTTGAGGGGGCATTCTGATGCGGTGATTTCGGTGGCGATGAGTCCAGATCGCGAAACTATGGCTAGTGGCAGCCGAGACGGTACAGTTAAACTCTGGAACCTGGAAACAGGAGAATGTTTGTGCTCTCTTGCTGGGTGCAATCCGGTGGCTTTTAGTCCAGACGGTCAAACTTTAGTCACCGGTGGGGATGGCGGCGAAGTGTTAGTTTGGCGGGCGTCTGTTTAGTTGGGCGAGATAAGTGACATACTTGTGAAGGCGATCGGTGTCAGTGTCAAGTAAACGACTGGCCCAAGAATATACATTAAGTTGCGATCGCATTTCTCGAAACACCGCAGCCTCCCCGCGATTGTCTAGAGGAAAAACCCAAGCATCAAATTTAGCCGACTTGAGACGGCTAACAGTTCCCTCGCCATCTTGCACCCACAATTGACGGTTAATGCGAAAGGGTTGACACGAATATTCACCGACAACAATTCCCCCCACAGAAACGCTAGCATCTTCTCCCCCATAGGAAAGTTCTTCCAAAAGGGCTTTGAGGTCATTGAGTTTTTCGCCGTCTTGTACTTGCTGCAGTGTAAGCTTGACAATCACCATTTCTAAAACTTCCACAGGTTTTGTCGATCGTACAACGTTGACTGGTTCCGCCGGCCAATGGTTATTTATTTCCGGTTCCGCCTTCTCGATTTCCTCTTCAACCTGTACTGTTTCAACGGGCTTTGCAGTGTCTACAATTATCTGAATTTCCTCGCCATCTTTCTCTATTTTTCCACTAATCAGTAAGATAGCATTCTCTACAATGTAAGGTTTCACTTGTTCGTAAGCCTTGGGGAACACCACAGCTTTTATTTGAGCGGTCAAATCTTCTAATTGCAAAATTGCCATCGCCTCGCCTTTTTTTGTCACTACCATTTTGATAGCGCTGAGCATGACAATAACTGATACTTTCCCCTTTTTATCTGCTAACTGTTCGAGAGTCACAACATCGGGGTCTTCGTTTACTTGCATGAGAAACTTTAGGGGATGTTCTGACACATAAAAGCCAAGCAGTTCTTTTTCTAAACGCAATTTCTCCTGTTTTTCATAATCTTTTATTAATTTAGATTTGGGCGCGGACTCATAGGTATTGACTGACTTCCCGAAGCTATTCGCACCTAACAAGTCAAAAAGATTGCCTTGGCCGCTTTCTCGGTCTCTTTTGCGCTCTTGCGCCCATTTCATCACTCCTTCGAGGTCGTTTACTAATTGCTTGCGGTTGTTTTCAATTTTATCAAAAGCACCGCATTGAATTAATGCTTCTAAAGCGCGGCGGTTGACAGAATGGAGATTTACGCGATCGCACAAATCAGCCAACGATTTAAACTTACCTCCTTCCTGCCGCGCCGCCAAAATATTTTCAATTGCCGATTCTCCCACATTTTTAACAGCCGAAATTCCAAACAAAATTTTATCTTTTGCAGCGCCAGTCATCTGTTTCGGCATCGGTGTAAAAGTAAGTTCCGAACTATTAACATCGGGCGGCTCCACCTCAATACCCAGCTTGAGACAATTGGCAATATATTTCTGTACTTTATCCTGATCGCCCCTGTTAGCAGTCAGCAGCGCAGCCATGTATTCTAGAGGATAATTCGCCTTTAAATAGGCAGTTTGATACGTGATATAGGCATAGGCCATTGAATGGGATTTATTAAAACAGTTAGATGCCACCAAACTATTTTCTAGGATAAAGTTATGTTCTCGTTCAACGCCTATGTCATAGACTTCTTGAGTTCCTAGGGATTTTCGACTAATAATTTTTACCATGTTTGTAACTCCTGAGAATAGCCTCTATTTTAGTTTTCTTTCGTTGCAATCCCAAGCGGGGATATTGATACACAAAATCATAGAATGCTTGTATATTTTTTCGACTAAAGATTCTCCAATAATAAACTTTTTTTAATTGATGCTCTTGTACAGAACCCATCCCTAGGTGCATTGCTAGTTCGCGGGCAAATTCAAAGGAACCAACAATGCAGACTAAACCGCCACTTCTACCTTTGTTTGCATAAGCACAACCGTCACCGTCAAAATAGCCTAACACATAAGACCCTAAATATTTTAAGTTAGGGAAATAGGTAACTTCCGAAAAAGTTCTTCCTGTTATGATGCCGTAGCCCTGTAAAGAGCTGGCCAGCTTTTCAGAAGAAAAATTTATTCGGTAGTGAGGAGCATAATTTTGAGGCTGAATAACTCTAATTTCACCAGAGTATTGTAGCTCTATGCTGAGCATTTCTGTAAGTTCTTTGTCAATAGATTCAAAAGCTACATAATTAGTTTGAGTAACGCAGCCATCAGCAGCTATCAATCCTAATAAATAAGCTTTAGCTTGAGAGTCAATTACATCAAAATAGCTCTCATTTAAAGTATAGCGGTTTCGCCGCTTAGTATTAATGTCGGCTTCTTTTAAAACCCTTGAAACTGCTCTTTCGCTCACACCAAGGTAGTTAGGAATGTCTCGACACTCCATGCCGTGATTAAAAGCAGAAATGATTTGTTCCTTGTGTTCCGATTTTAGCTGCCTATAGTCGAGATACATTTTATATATCTGAGCTAGAGTTGATTTGTTTTAAGTCTAATCCTTGTTCAAAGATTTCGTCAATGGGCAGCATTTGACCGCCAACAGTCATAAACTTGTGATCTTTTGTGGCGCGAATTATCGAGCCATCTTCCAGGCAATACTCAAAGACCTCCTGCTGCCCCCGGCGATGCCACTGTGCAATTGACTGTGTATAAATATAACCGTTGCTATCAACACTATAAACAGTACATTCAATTTTTTCCTCAACAATTTTGCCAATAGCCATCGGCCCATATTCCACAGTCAATATCTTCGTGTCATAGCTCAAGCAATATTCCGCGAATTGCAGCATCTGTGCGAACAGTTTATCAGCTATTCTTTGACTGACTCCATTCTTAGTTGCGCCGTCGATAAACGTTTCTTTTTGCTTCTGCATTTCATCAGCTTTCTTCTTGCCCATTGCCCGCCGCAGCAAGTCAGCTTGCCCCAAAGAATATCCCGCCAAATCTTGAGCCATCCGCATAATTTGCTCTTGAAAGCAAAGCGTTCCGTAAGTCTCTTTTAAAATCGGCTCTAATAGCGGATGATCGTACTCAACTGTTTTACCGTGCTTGCAGTCAATAAACTGAGGAATCAAACCTGCATCCAGCGGCCCAGGTCGGTAAAGTGCCAAAATAGAAGAAATATCATCCAGACAGGAAGGTTTGAGTTTTTTCACTACATCCAGCATTCCCGATGATTCTAGCTGAAAAATACCTTCTAAATCTCCTCTTTCTAAAAGTCTATAGGTTTTATCTACATCATCGGGTAACTTTTTGATTCGGCCAAAAGTCTCTTGAGCTCTGCGCTCTATATCAGAAGGTAACATTTCTGGATCTACAATTAGATTTTGGGTTTGCTTAATATAATCAACAGTTTTCTGGAGCGTTGTTAAATTTTTCAATCCCAAAAAGTCCATTTTCAGCAGCCCCAAAAATTCCAAATCTTCCATGAAATATTGGGTAATCACAGCCCCCTCATTATTCTTTTGCAGCGGTACAAGTTCATCCAACGGCTCGGAAGAAATTACCACACCTGCCGCGTGAACACCATAGGTTTTGTTAGTTCCCTCAATACGAATTGCCATGTCAATCCACTGACGAACTGGGACTTCAGTACCTGTTTCTGCATTTATGCAAATTGTATTTTCATAGTTGTCTTTAAATTCCTGTGCAGGTGTTTCATTGGAAATCATCACTTTAAGTTTTTCCGGTTTTCCCCTGGACACGGGAATTAATTTTGCCATTTCGTCGGCTTTTTTGTAGGGAATACCTAACACCCTGGCAACATCTTTCAAGACAGCTTTTGATGTCATTCTGTTGAAAGTAATAATTTGCGCTACGCGGTCGCTACCATATTTTTCAGTAACGTATTTAATCATGTCGTCCCGCCTTTCTATGCAGAAATCGCTATCAATATCTGGCATGGATTTCCGTTCGGGATTGAGAAATCGCTCGAATAGTAGTCCGTGATGTACGGGGTCTATATTGGTGATTTTGAGGACGTAGGCCACTAGAGAACCTGCGGCCGAACCGCGTCCCGGCCCTACTGGAATATCGTTGTCTCTCGCATATTTTATGTAGTCCCAAACTACTAAAAAGTATTCTGAAAAGCCCATCTGCTGAAGCATTTTCAGTTCGTATTCTAGTCTTTGTTTGTAGACTGGGGGGATTTCATTTCTGGTGCGGGCTTTGAGGCGTTCTAACAGTCCCAGCCAGGATATTTCTTCTACATAAGTATCGGCTGTATGTTCGGGGGGAATTGGAATTGTGGGAATCCGAGCTTCTCCTGTGAGCTCGTATCTCGATACTTTATTTGCGACTTCTAGGGTATTTTCGATCGCCTCTTTGATTGTTTCATCATCCAAATGATCTCGAAACAGTTGCGCCATCTCCTCTGCGGACTTAAGATATTCAGTACCGCTGTAGCGCATCCGCTTGTCTTCTTCAATCAGTTTGTTGGTGTTAATGCACAGCAAAGCATCGTGTGCTTCTACGTCGTTGCAGGAAATATAGTGAGAATCATTGGTGGCAATTATTTTAATCTTGAGTTCGCGGGCAATTTTAACGATTTCAACATTAACAATCCGGTCTTCCGGGGAACCGTGGTCTTGAATTTCTAAATAGTAATCTTCCCCAAATATTTCTTGATACTCTTTGGCGACTTCGCGGGCCTTATCTAGCTTGTTTTGCAGAATGTTTTGGGGAACTTCGCCACCCAAACAAGCACTGGTAACAATTAAACCTTCGGAGTATTGTTTTAGCAGTTCCTTGTTGATGCAAGGTCGGGCAAAAATACCTCTTTCAGGCATTCCCTTTAAATGGGAAATTGTGGTTAGTTTGACGAGGTTTTTATAACCTTGGGTATTTTTAGCTAAAACAACTTGATGGTATTTTCTTCTACCTCGAACTTTTACTTCAATGTCGCCGTTGACGACATACATTTCATTGCCAATAATCGGCTTGATATTTTTATTTCGGCAAACTTTGATTAGCTCGATCGCCCCGTACATCACCCCGTGGTCAGTAAGGGCGATCGCGGGCATCCCCAATTCCACCGCCCGTTCTGCGAGCTGCTGTAGCTGAGAAGCCCCATCTAGTAAGCTATAATCGCTGTGAATGTGCAAACCAACGAAGGACATAGGGATTTTAGATTTTAGATTTTAGATTTTAGATTTTAGATTCTACACTATCCGCGTGTCAAAGGGTAAAATAAAAAAACAAAGTTTTATGTTACTTTTGAGATAATTTTGGTGGGGATACGATGTCGCAACGCATCAGTTCGCCTCCGCCGTATTTGTTAACAATTATCAATTGTTGAGTTACGAGTTCACAGTTATGCGTTAAAATATTGAGTGCTAGAGTTAAGCATTAGCTGGAATTTTTTAAGTGCCAAGCAAGGTAATTAAATGCTGCACAATTATCAATTAGCTCTCGAAGAAATTCCCCCACTGGCTCAAACTATTGGGCAGCAGTTTAGCAGTTTGCCTCAAGTTGTAGCCGTCGTTTTAGCAGGTTCTCGAACAACTATAGTTACGGATGAGTCGTCTGATTTTGATTTTTACGTGTATGTTAAAGATGAAATTTCTGTTGACATACGGGAGGCGATAGCGAGACAATTTTCCGATCGCATCGCCATCAACAATCAATTTTGGGAACCCGGTGACGAGTGGATAGATATTAACACTGGTTGCGGTATAGATATTATGTACCGCAAGCCCGAATGGATCGAAGAAGAACTCGATCGCATCCTGGTCAAACATCAAGCATCAGTAGGTTATTCAACCTGTTTTTGGTGGAACGTTCTCACCTCATTATCATTGTATGACAGAGACGGTTGGTTTCAGCAATTGCAAGCCAATGTGGATCGACCTTATCCCGAACAACTCCGTCAAGCAATAATTGCCAAAAATTATCCGATTTTGCGCCACCAGATTTTTTCATTTCGCCACCAGCTAGAATCCGCTGTTTTGCGCCGCGATTCAGTAAGTATTATCCATCGAACAGCAGCTTTTTTAGGCAGTTATTTTGATATTGTTTTTGCTGTTAATTCTATCCCTCATCCGGGCGAAAAGCGTCTGGTAGAAAGGGCAACAGCTTTGTGTTCAAAATTGCCGGAAGATTTGGAGAGGCAGATTCACAGTCTAACTAATTCTATTTCGTTACCTGCAGGCGATCGGCAAATTTTACATTGTCTTGATGGACTGGTGGACAGTCTCGATGGATTGTTGATTGAGGCAGGTTTAATTGCTACTAATTCTTTCGCTAACTAGGTAAGTGCAAAAAAACCATAGTTCCATATCCTAGGGTTAGCACTGTGTAGACCCCTAAATATCGATCGAGCTTTTACAAATTTGCTTGTTTCAAATAACCTTCCAAATCTTTAATCCGTTCTTGCGTCACTCTGGCCCTGCAATAACCGTAGGTAGAAGCCGCCAAACTACCGCCTTCAAACTGCCCTTTTGCATACTCACAATTTTCATCTCGAAATTTAATCCAAGTACGCTGTGCCGCAGTCAACCTCTGCTTTTGTCTACTGCTGATTTTTGCTTGCAGTTGCTGATAGACTTGATTGAGCTTTTTGTCGGCCGCCTCAAACTCTTGACTAGAACACATATTCATGTCTAGCGTGGTTTGAGGACTTTTGCAGTTAGGTTGTTGGGCGACTTGTACGGGAATGTTGCTCGCTTGGCTGGGAAGCAATAATCCGGCTGTCAACAACAGCAAACTTGCGACAAATTTTACCCAAATAGTGCTATTTTTCACTTAGTTTCTCCTTTTTTTAATCTTTAATTTTCTCTGCTGGCTGAGCCGATCGCCAAATCCACCAAGCTGCCGCCCACAAAGTAAAATTGCCGATGAGAGTCATCGCGGCTTGCAGGGTAACGATCCATTCTAGGGCGGGAGAGTTGTCAAAATAGTGCCATGTACAGGCACACATAGCGCTGACGAGAGCGGGCAGCATTGCGGCGGAAAGGGCCCACCAAGCTCGGTTTTGAGTGACTTCGCCGTAAGTCCAAATTAACCAGATGGCGGCAATCCACTCGACGACGCTAGAGACGTGAATAATCCAGGTGGGAATTGACAAAGCGTGCATTTTTTGTATGGTGAAGGAAGATGAAAGATTTATCGATCGGGACTTACGCAACTGTCATATAAAATATGATGAGTCAGTCGATTTTAGATTTTAGATTTTAGATTTTAGATCTACTCCACAGATGAATCTTGGAGCTTGAGCTTTGGTCTAAAATTTTAGGAGCATCCACGACTTAAGTCGGGGCTTGTACCTGTTTTTGGGCTGGTCATATAATTTTAGATTAGCGATTCGAGATTTTATTAGATTTGCGATTTGAGCTGACTGATGACGTAAAGCCTTGAAGCTTGATGACAGTAGCATTTTTTTGGTAGTAGGAGCAAATCTCAAATCTCAAAAAAATCTAAAATCTAAAATCTAAAATCTAAAATCGTTAGATTCCCCATCACAAACAAATAAAAGAGTAGAAATGCGAGCAATTTTGTGCGGCTATTACGGTAAAGGCAACGGCGGCGACGAGGCGCTGTTGGCATCGCTACTGCAAATGTTACCAGATGGCGTGACGCCGATCGTCCTGTCTGGCAATCCTGTCGAGACCAATCAGCGGTACGGGGTAGCTGCGCGCGATCGCATGAATGCCTTTCAAGTTATCGAAGCACTCCGCACCTCCGACGCCCTAATCTGGGGCGGCGGTAGTTTAATCCAAGACGCTACTAGCATTGTGAGCCCTTTCTATTATGGGGGTTTAATGGGATTAGCGCAGCAGATGGGCTTAAAAACTGTTGCTTGGGCCCAGGGAATTGGGCCTTTGAAGCGCGAAATGACTCGCAAGTTATCTCAGCGCTGTTTTGCTGGATGCACCGGCGTCAGCGTGCGGGATAAAGGTTCAGCTACTTTACTTGCAGATTGGCAAATTCCCTTTACTTTAGCGCCCGATCCCGTGTGGGCTTTGGAGAATTCCCCCGTGTCGGGTTTGTGGGATTTACCTGCGCCCAGAGTGGCTGTTTGTTTGCGTTCTCACTCTACACTAACTCCCGCCCGTTTGTCAATCTTAACTCAAGCTTTAGTTGACTTTCAAAAAGCAACACGCACCTTAATTTTGCTGCTGCCTTTTCAAGCGTCTTACGACTTAGAAATCGCGAAACATTTGCACGAAGCCCTGCCCAAAACGAGCCGCATTCTCAGTTTAGAAGACCCCAGAAAATTGAAAGGAGTGTTCCGGGGAGTCGAAATGGCGATCGGGATGCGCTACCACAGCTTAATTATGGCAGCATCCGAAGAATGCCGCTGTTTTGCTCTCAGCTACGATCCCAAAGTCAGTCAATTGATGGATGAGTTAGAAATGCCGGGATACTTATTATCAGAATTGCCAGAAGATCCTTATTTAATCAGCAAAACCTGGATCGAACACTATGCTAACGGCGACGCCTTATCGCCAGACAGGATAAAATTTATAGTAGAGCGATCGCTCTTTCACCGCGAAGTATTGCGAGCCGCGCTCCAGCAGTCTCCGTAAGAGGTAAAATACCGTGACAGCCAGTACAGCCGACTTAAAAATTACCTGGGAAAAATTGCCAGACGACTTCATTTTAGATGAGGAACCTGTGGCAAATATCGACCAGCCCTTGCTCGCTGCAGCGTTGCGGGAAATCTTAGAAATCGCAGGGCTAATTGTAACAGGAATATTAGTTGCCCCAAACATGGGAATTTGTGCGACAGTAGACAGCAAGCTAGTTATCAAAGCTCCAGATTGGTTTTATGCCCGCAACGTCCAGCCGCTGGAAAATCAAGAAATTCGCCGCAGTTACACTCCCAACTTAGAAGGGGAAATTCCGGCGATCGTGATGGAATTTTTATCAGCTACTGCCAACGATGAATATTCTCGCAAAAAAACTTATCCCCCCGGCAAATGGTTTTTTTACGAGCAAATATTGCGAGTGCCAGTCTATGCACTTTTTGAACCAGCCGCCGGAGTGTTAGAAGTCTACCATTTGGATTCATCAGGAAAGTATGAAGTACAACCACCCGATGCTTTCGGCCGTTATTGGATTTCTGGAGTTGGATTATTTATAGGTGTTTGGTATGGCACAAAAGCCGAAAGAACCGGATATTGGTTGCGGTGGTGGGATGAAAGTTCAGAGATGTTATTGTGGGGTGCAGAAATGGTAGAAAGAGAACGGCAGGAAAGGGCTATCGCTCAACAACAAGCCGAACAAGAACGGCAGGAAAGGGCTATCGCTCAACAACAAGCCGAACAAGAAAGGGAACGGGCCGAACAAGAACGAGAACGATCGTCCATATTTGCCGCACAATTAAGAGCATTAGGCATTGAACCAGAAGCTTAAAAAATAGGCGATGCTATTCTAGCGAAAATCATTGCCAGCAGTTCTACCGCATTCTTAGTAAGAGGTAAAATACCATGACATTCAATCCAATTCAATTCAAAATATCCTGGGAAAAATTGCCAAAAGATTTCATTTTAGACGAGCACCCCCTGCAAGATATCGACCAGCCTTTGCTCGCCGCCGCCTTACGGGAAAGCTTAGAAATTGCGGGGCTAATTTTGGAGGGAACATTAGTTGCGCCTCATCTGGCGATTTGTGTAAATTTCAACGATAAGCTAGTTATAAAAACTCCCGATCTGTTTTATGCCACCAACGTACACCCCCTTCCCGATCGAGAAATTCGTCGCAGTTATACCCCCAACCTAGAAGGAGACATTCCGGCAATTGTCATGGAGTTTTTGCCAGAGAATCCTCCTAGTTATCAGGATGAATATTCTGCAAAACAAACTTATCTACCCGGAAAATGGCATTTTTACGAACAAATATTACAAGCTCCAATCTATGTAATTTTTGAACCTGCGATCGGAGATTTAATAGTATATCATTTGAATTCATCAGCACAGTATGAAAAACAGCAAGCCGATGCAAACAATCGTTATTGGATTGCCGGACTTGGGTTATTTCTGGGTGTTTGGCAGGGAACAAAAGCCGAAAGAACGGGATATTGGTTGCGGTGGTGGAATGAAAGCGGAGAGATGTTATTGTGGGGAGTAGAGATGGTGGAAAAGGAACGGCAGCGAGTCGATCGACTAGCCGCCCAATTAAGAGCAGCAGGCATTGAACCAGAGACCTAATGCAATAATGAGCACTTTAAAATTGTCACTCTGCAATTTAAGATTGCTCATTAATTAAAAAGTAGGGAACAACATCACAAAAATCAATATTTATCTGCGTTAATCCACGTTCATCTGCCTTCATCAGCGGTTAAAAATTACATTCAGGAGACAGCAAAATTGGCCAGAGTAAGAGTGCGGGAACACGTCAATCCCCTATCAATTAGATATCAAGCATCTGCAAGTCCCCCGGATTGGACTAAAATCTATTCCGACTTAAATTTACCGCTGCATTTAGATATCGGCTGCGGCAGAGGACGGTTTTTATGGCACATGGCACAAATCCAAACTGACTGGAATTTTCTCGGATTAGAAATTCGGGAACCTCTGGTAGAGGAGGCGAATCTTTGGCGGGACGAAACAGCTTTGACCAATTTGCACTATTTGTTTTGCAATGCGAATAGTTCCCTAAAACCAATTTTAGAAACTTTACCCGCAGGCACTTTGCAGCGAGTTAGCATTCAGTTTCCAGATCCGTGGTTCAAGAAAAAGCACCACAAACGGCGGGTGGTGCAGCAGGAATTAGTTAATGAATTGGCAACTTATCTGGCAATTGGTGGCGAAGTTTTTATCCAGTCAGATATTGAGGAAGTAGAAAGGGAAATGTGCGATCGCTTTTCATCTAACCCCAGTTTTAAACGTCAAAACGGCGACAACTGGCTAGCAGAAAATCCGCTGCCTGTGGCTACTGAAAGAGAAATTGCTACTCTGAAACGGGGCGAACCAGTTTATCGATCACTCTATCAAAAATAATGCTTGCTTTTGCAAACTCACCTTTGTCATAAATGTTATAACTTACATCTTGCACCTTGGTTAGGAACAGGCTTTTCGGCCTGTTCCACAAAACTTAATTTTCTTGTGGAACGGCTTTCCGGCCTGTTCCACAAAACTTAATGTTCTTGTGGAACGGGCCGGAGAGCCCGTTAACAAAAGAATTATTTCTAACTTAAACCCAAGATGGTAGCCACATCCGAATTTTCCATTCAATTTGCGACAAAGGCAGTCCCAAATAGATAGGCATCCAGAAAATAAAAGCACCCAAAACCAGAAAAATAATTGTTACCCCCATCCCTCGGAGTCGAGTTTGAGGGCTGTGCAGCCACCTGTCAACCCACCAAGCAAGTGCTAAGGCTGAAAACACAGAACAGCCCATATAATGGTATAAAAATATGCAGCGAGTCACCTTCACCCAAGGCAGCAAATTAGCAGCCCAATTAACTATTAAATATAACGCCAGCCACATTTCAGCAGTCGGCGGAAACAAAATCGGCCGCTGCTGTTCTATCGCGTCAACAGAAGCCTCGCTGCGCGTTTGCAGCCACACCAAAATCCGGTGAACTAAAACTCCTATTACTAGCAGTAAAGCTAAGGTTGACAGCCACCAAAGGAAGGGATTTCCCATCGCATGAACGTCAAAGATTACCTTAGTTGCACCTTCAGGTAAAGGTGGCAAAACCGGATCAGGTTGGGCATTGCTGCTAGCAGTTTTGTAGAAGTAAACTATGGGGCGTAGCATCAAAGGCCAACTGTACCACGTGGAACAGTAAGGATGTACATCTGGGCCACTTTTAATCCGCTGGTGATAAGTCAAAATTTCCGTTTGCATCTGCCAGAAATTGGGAGTTGGATTAAAGTGCAGGTGAGGAATCCAAGAGATGCTGTAAACTAGAATAGGAATAATAGCTAGACTCAAGCCGAGTTCTATAAAATTGAGTTGAGTCAGTTTTTGTACTGGACTTTCGGCAGGAATTAGAGGTGAATCTCCCTCGCGGCTTTGTTCTTCATTTCCTCTGTTACCCTGGATGAAACGAACTGCCCAAGCACAGATTAAAATTAGATAAGTACCGAAAAGAAACCACAATCCGTTCCATTTGATAGCCGCAGATGCGCCGAAGCCTATCCCGGCTAGTACCAGCCAAAGCCAGCGCTTTTTGCCTTCTGCTTCTACGGATTTTAAAATAAATAACTGACCTAAAATCCCAAATAAAACCAGATAAATGTTGTTCAGCGCGTAGCGAGACTCAACTAAAAACAAACCGTCGCAGGCAATCAATAAAGCAGCAAGAAAAGCAAAGGTGCGGCGCCTAACTAGCTGATAAGCTAGGGCTCCCACAACTAGGGGAATAAAGGAACCTGTGAGAGCATTCAGCCAGCGGTAATCCCAAGGAGAAAGCAGGGAGCCAGCCATACTGTTGACGGCTGTTTTTCCGAAGGGAAGGTGAGTGCCGATCCAAATGCCGATCGCAATTATGTACTGGCTCAGAGGCGGGTGAGCGTTGAAAAACGGAGTTTTGGTGAGATAATCGTTGGCAAATTTAGCGTAATAAACCTCGTCAAATACTAAAGTGTTAAATCGCTCTAGTTCCCAAAAGCGGAGAGTTAAGGAAAAGAGGAACACACCGAGCATTGCTAGGGAAAAAATAACATTCGATTGGTTTAATTGTTTTTTCTTGATTTTCATAAAACAGCAGCCAATAATAGATACTAAATTTGATGGCGATCGCTAATTTTAAATTTCTGAGTTGAGAGTAACGTAAAATAGGACTTGTGCAGAAACCGAATTTTTGAGGTGAAACCGGGTTTTTTGGAAAAACCCAGTTTCTTAAACCCGGTTTCTAATAATGCTTGGAGAGTGCAGCGAGAAGCAGTAGCCACTATTGTTTCACCAAATGCTCCCCATCTAATTAGCAAGCCGGAAGGAAAAGCGGGCATCACAAGGTGCGATAGATTATGATAGCAGCTAATCATGTCTTTTTTGAGCGAGTGCTTATGAATCCCATACTTTCGATTGGGGGGCGTTGGGGGTTAGCTGTAGGTGCGACTATCCTGATGGGCTCTGCCGCCGCGCCAAATCCCCAGACATTTGAAAGTTTTGCTGATTTCTGTACCAACAAAGAGAATTTGACCCCTGAAGCCAGACATACGGTGGAGGTGTTGCTATCAAAAGCAAAAACACAAGAGTGCGATCGCGCTCAAAAAACCCTGACTAATCTCACAGAACTTTCCCTAATTCGCAATCAAATAGTCGATATCAAACCATTATCAAAATTAACCAATCTGAGAGAACTCAACCTCAGTAGAAATCAAATAACAGATGTGCAACCCTTATCGGGACTGACTAATCTGAGATTTCTCACCCTCACTTCCAATCAAATCTCTGACGTGAAACCATTATCGGGACTGACTAATCTCACACTACTTTACCTAGCTGACAATCAAATAGTCGATATCAAACCATTATCAAAATTCACCAATCTGAGAAGGCTCAACCTCAGTAGAAATCAAATAACAGATGTGCAACCCTTATCGGGACTGACTAATCTGAGATATCTCGTCCTCAATTTCAATCAAATCTCAGACGTGAAACCATTATCGGGACTGACTAATCTGACAGAGCTTTTCCTCGAAGCTAATCAAATCGTAGATGTAAAACCTTTAGCGGGATTGACTAATCTAACAGGGCTGTCCCTCGCATCTAATCAAATTGTAGATGTGACACCTTTATCGAGAATGACTGAGTTAAACTTTCTTTATTTGAGTGGCAATAAAATTGCAGATGTGAAACCATTATCGGGATTGACAAATCTGATAGTGCTTTTCCTCGCATCAAATCAAATCGCAGATGTGAAACCTTTAGCGGGATTGACAAATCTGCCCACCCTAGACCTCAGTAGAAATCAAATCGCAGATGCCACACCTTTAGCGGGATTGACAAATCTAACTAACCTAGACCTCAGTAGAAATCAAATCGCAGATATCAAACCTTTAGCGGGATTGGTATATCTGACAACCCTCGATCTCAGTAGAAATCAAATCCCGGATGGAGAAGCCGATCGATTAATTCAGAAAAACCAACAACTATTAAATCAAAAAACAGATGAAGCCGAGCGATTGCTTCAGGAAGCTAAGCGACTATTGGCTCAGGAAACAGCAGCATCTTACCAGGATGCCTTGCAAAAGTTTGATGCAGCGCGTTCGCTTTATCGAATGCTTAGAAATTGGGAGGACGAAGCTTACACGCTGAATCAAATCGGCTTCATTATTAATAGATTAGGAGACAGACAGCAAGCCCTGAACTACTACAAGCAAGCTCTTTCTTGGCATCAGACTATACGCGATCGCCCTGTGCAAGCCCTCATCCTCAACAACATTGGGGCCGTCTACTATGCTTTGGGAGAGAAACAGCAAGCCATCGACTACTATAACCAAGTCCTTTCCTTAATTCGGGAAATGGGCGATCGCCCTGAAGCAAGTATCAACCTCAGCAACATCTCGAACCTACCCGCAAACAGCGATAGATCTTTGGTCAATCGCACTGCGGAAGCCACCACACTCAACAACATCGGCTTAGCCTACAACGATTTGGGAGAAAAACAGAAAGCAAAAGAGTATCTTAACCAAGCCCTTCCCTTATTCCGGGCTATGGGCGATCGGACTAAGGAAGCCACTATCCTCAACAATATTGGCATAGTCTACTATGATTTGGGAGAAAAACAAACAGCCCTCGACTACTACAAACAAGCCCTCGATTTGAGACAAAAAGCGGGCGATAGGCGTGGAGAAGCCAACAGCCTCAACAATGTAGGTAATACTTACTCAGAATTGGGAAAACTGGAGAAAGCAGAAGAATATTTCAACCAAGCCCTGCCGCTGTTTCGCACTGTGGGCGATCGTCCTGGGGAAGCCCTCACCCTCTACAATAGGGCTATTCTCAAAGGCGATCGAGGCAATTTAATCGCAGCCCTCACTGACATTGAAACCTCCATCAAAATCATCGAAAACCTCCGCACCAAAATTACCAACCACGAACTCCGTATCTCATACTTTGCCACGGTACAACACTATTACCAGTTATACATTGACCTGTTAATGGAACTGCACAAAACCAATCCCAACTCTGGTTACGATCGCAAAGCCTTAGAAGCCAGCGAAAGTTCCCGTGCCCGCAGCCTTCTCGAACTTCTTCAAGAAGCAAACGCCGATATTCGGCAAGGTGTCGCCCCGGAATTATTGCAGCAAGAACGCAATTTACAACAGCAACTCGATGCCTTAGAAACACGCCGAATCGAAACTCTAAGCCGCCCCAATCATACCCCCGCAGAAAAAGTAGAATTAGACCAAAAACGGCAAACTTTACTAGGACAATATCAGGACATTCAAGCCCAAATCCGCTCCACCAGTCCCCGGTACGCCACCCTCACCCAACCGCAACCTCTAACGCTGGCACAGATTCAACAACAAATCCTCGATGACAATACCATTTTACTCCAGTATTCTTTAGGGAAACATCGTAGCTATCTCTGGGCTGTGACTAAAACCAGTATCACCAGTTATGAATTGCCCAAACAGGTTGACATCGAAAAAGCCGTCCGCAATTTCCGCAATGCTGTGACTAACCCGCGCTACCGAAACATTCCCGATCGAGTTGCTGAAGCTAACAACACGCTTAGTCAAATTATTTTACAGCCCGTAGCAGCACAACTCGCTCAAAAGCGCCTGCTGATTGTTGGCGATGGCATTCTCAATTACCTCCCCTTTGCCGCCCTCTCGCTCCCCGAAACACCCGGTAAAAATCCGAATCCGCCTTTAATTGTAGACCATGAAATCGTGCTGCTGCCTTCCGCTTCCACCTTGGGAATCTTAAGACAAAACTACAATGACAGACAACCCCCAACTCGGACTTTAGCAATGCTCGCCGATCCAGTTTTTAGTCCTAACGATGAACGAGTTAAAAATTCTTCTTCAGCCACCACTCAGCAAGCGGTAGAATCAGCAAATCTCGGTTTAAGTCGCTCCAGAGGGGACAATAACGTACAGTTTGACCGTTTAAAATTCACTCGCCAAGAAGCTCAAATCATTCAAGCGTTAGTACCAGCTAATTCTCGCACCCAATCCTTGGATTTTGCAGCCAGCCGCGCCGCAGCAACCAGTCAGAACTTAAGCCAATATAAAATCATTCATTTTGCCACTCACGGTTTAGCGAATAGCACTAACCCGGAACTATCAGGAATCATCTTGTCGCTGATAGATGAAAAGGGCAACCCTTTAAACGGATTCCTGCGACTGACTGATATTTTCAATCTCAAATTAGCAGCAGATTTAGTAGTGTTAAGTGCCTGTCAAACAGGATTAGGGCAGAACATTCAAGGCGAGGGCATGGTAGGATTAACGCGGGGATTTATGTATGCTGGGGCGAAGCGAGTTGTGGTGAGTTTATGGAATGTGGATGATGAAGGAACGGCTAACTTAATGTCGAGTTTCTATCAGGGAATGCTGCAAAAAGGGTTAACGCCAGCGGCAGCCTTGAGGGCGGCGCAACTGGAAATGTTGAAGCAGGAAGAGTGGCGTTCTCCTTATTATTGGGCGGCTTTTACGCTTCAGGGGGAATGGCGATAAATTTTAGGGAAAACAGTTATGATATCAAGTCAGGTTAATTGCTGATAAATCTTATATGGTAATAGTCGAGCAAATTTTTGCGATGTGGCAGAATGCTTTTTGTGATTGTTTTTGTACGCTGCTACTGCCATTCTATCCATTGCCTCACAATATTTTCTAGTTCCCCAGCAAACGAATCAGTTGCATAAAGATCAAAGTTATTAATCATCTCGCTTTTTTCTAAGGGAGACTCAGCTTGAAATATAGATTCATCTAAGTTAAAAAGCGATAATTGGCGAGACTCGTCATCCGATGGATTTTGGTGTAGGGATGTTTGCTGGCTGACAAAATCGCCCATCCGTTCGCAACCCTTAGCAAAACGGCGCAAAGTAGTTGCGATCGCCTCAGAACTATTATCAATTCCTATCCATCCCCTCCCAAACTCCGAAGCAACACTCAAAGTCGTACCCGAACCGGCAAAGCAATCGAGCACTAAATCATCAGGATTTGATGAAGCTCGAATAATTCTACTAACTAGATCGCGGTTTTTCTCAGTTGGATAACCTGTAATTTTAATATTCTGATTGTGAGCATCGCGAAACTCTAGCCAAATATCTTGTACGGGAATCCCGCTACTGCTATCCAAATATATCTTGCGACGGGGATTTCCTGTTGCAGACCAATATATTTCCCCTCTAGCATCCATTTCATCTAGTGTTTGAGGTGGAAATTGCCAATGCTTTCCTGGTGGCGGATTCATCCCTCGCCAAGACTTTCCAGTTTCGCCATTTCGCACTCCAGGCGCATGAATCGGAACCTTTTTATATCGCCGTCCAGTTTCCTTTTCAATGTATTCATATTCTTTGTTGGCGCGCTTATCTGTCCATTCTTCAACAGGACGATTCCAGACATAAGTATCTGATTTACTATAAAACAGGATAAAATCTGAAACATTGCCGTAAGTCTTTTTTGTGTAGTTCTTTGGATTACATTTTTTCCGAGTAATCCAATTTCTAAAATTACGTTGACCAAAAATTTCATCCATAATCACCTTGATATAAAAGGCCATTTTATCATCAAGATGGACATATATTGAGCCGTCATCAGCTAATAACTCTCTCAAGAGTATCAACCTCTGACGAATAAATTCAATATAGCTGTTCCCTCCTAATAAGTCAGAATAAGCCTCAGTCTGAGAACGTGATTGAAACACACTTTTAGTTGCAAAAGGCGGATCTATATAAATTAATCTTACTTTACCTTTTACTGAACTATCTTTAAGTAAAGATGCTAAAATTGGTAAATTATCTCCATAGTAAAGACGGTTTTCATTTGCCAGACATAGCTGTTCATTGCTAGACCACAGTTTTACACATTCAGCTTGATGAGTGTCTAAAACTTCACTTGCAGGCACTTTTCCTGGATATGAAAAGCACGCATCCAAGCTATTATTTAATGGGCTTTCACTAAAATTAGATGCAGCTTCACCCTGCGATTGTTTTTTTGAAATACCCGTAGCCATTGTCACTCCTATTTTCAAGAACGCAGCCATTCCACTGTAATCCGATCTGGAACCATACGCAGTGTCAATACAATAATCTTATCTGGCCAGCTATTTTCAATATTTGCGTAGTCATCCCACATCGATCCGAGTAAGAGACCAGGCCCATCATTCAGGAAAATTACTTTAGTTCTTAAGTTATGATTTTGTGTATAACTGAGGATTTCATCAGCGCAGCTACGATAACCACCTGTTCGGTCGTCTTCTTGTGCACCGCCTCTATCTGAATCATATCTTGCCAATCCTATTGCCAGCAAGTCATTTTCATTAATATCGTAAATCACAAAATCAACAGGACGTTTTGGGTTGGGATAGTTGACGAAGACATTTCCCATCAGGATATCTTTTCCAGCTCGCTCTGGCCCTCTGATTGCCAAGTAGGGAAAGTGTAAGCGGAATAAGGAGAAAAATCTTTCAGTTAAGTCGTATCCCTTTTTTCCGCGACTTTTGTATTCCCACAATAGAGCCGACATTGCCTCATCGGGAATTGGACGAGTCAATCGATTTTAGATTTTAGATTTTAGATTTTAGATTGACTTGCGCGAGATAAATGCTCTTTCTTGAGGATTTTAGATTTTAGATTTTGGATTGATTCCACGGATAAATCACGTGGCGGGTACCACCTTTGAAATTCTTGGTCATATAAGCAGCTTGAACTTCTTGAACAGACCTAAAACGTGCTCCAAACTGATTGCAAATATCCGCTGTCTTTTTTTTCCTTCTGAGCATTTCAACTGGAATCTCAGGGCTAACATACTTGCGAAACACCCTAAAAAGTTGAACTCGCATCCATGTGCTGGGAACCTCTGAAATCTGTATAAATAGACGCACTGATGATTCAGAAGTCCTGAGTAATTGCCCAAACATTACTAGAACAGGTTCGTAAAGTTGGCAAGCCTCCTGCAATATATCGGGATAGTATTCTCCGGCAGTCAAGGTGATCCAGTTGTGTCCATCTGCTTTGTAGTCTGCAAAAGAGTTGCGTCTTCCCGATATCATATTACTCACCCTTCATCTCAAAATTAACTCCTTGGTAAAGTTCGCTTAATTGAATTTGAAACTCGATCGCACTTAATGTCATAACTTCATCCGCCGTTGTATATTCTGTTAATACCCATTTATTTTCTGAATTCTTAGCAAATTGTTCAACATAAAATTTATATTGGTCAATCATAATATATTCTCGAAGACTGGAGATAGATCGATAATACTGAAATTTATCGCCTCGGTCATAATCTTTGGTTGAATTTGACAAAACCTCAACAACCAGCACCGGATTAGTTACCGTAGTCGTACCGCTGCCCTCATAAGCAGGCTCTCCAGAAATCACCATGACATCGGGATAAGTGTAAAGGCGATATTGCGACATCCACAAACGCACGTCACCCATATACACGCGATAGTTCGGCATTCCCAAAGTCAATTTAAAGCGGGCATAAAAATTACCTGCGATTTCATTGTGATTGGTTGTTCCACCTGTCATTGGCACTATTTCTCCATCGCGGTATTCACTTTTAAACTCCGCAGCTTCCTCTAATTGCAGATATTCTTCGGGAGTGCAGTAGCGTTTTTCTGTTTGTACAACCATAATATCCTCAGAGCGACGCCCATCAAGACTAATCTAACATTATATCCAAAAAAAGCGGCTCCGCTTGTCGCAGAACCGCCGTCACAGAGGATGAAAAATCAAAACTTAACGCACAGCACCCTGTACTGAAGGTGATTCAATTGTTTTCATGAAGTACAGCTTCACTAATTGCCAGCCGTTCGACAGATACAAAGGCAATTTTTGGAAGAACTGCAAGAATTTCGGAGTATTAGAAGCAACAATTGCAGTCAACTGCTGATTGTTCTTGAGGCAAATATCCAGGCGTTCATAAAATTCTGGATTGTTCACGTCAAGCATGACAGGGAATACGCGGCCTGCTGTTTCGTTGGTCTTTTTAATCACTTCGATGTCGTATTCGCGAGCATCGAGTCCGAGCGATCGATAAAAACCGGCGCGCTGGATATCATTGAGATACATTGTCGCGAACACTGACAGCAAGAAGAAACGGCACCAAAGCTTAGCGCGCCAATCATTCAACATCTGAGGCTGAGCTCTCATCACCGCATCGAAGAAATCTCCGTGGCGGTTTTCATCCTGGCACCAATTTTCAAAGAATCGGAAAATCGGATAAATCTGGTCTTCAGGATGGGCTTTTAAGTGCTGATAAATCGTGATGTAGCGCCAATAACCGATTTTTTCCGACAAGTAAGTCGCGTAGAAAATAAACTTCGGCTTAAAGAATGTGTAACTGCGGCTCTTTGTCAAGAAACCCAAATCCAGGGACAAATTAAAGTCGGACAGCGCTTTGTTGAGGAATCCGGCGTGCCGCGCTTCGTCGCGGGACATCAGGTTGAAACCCTCGGCGAGCACTGGATTTTTGTCTTTGAGCCTGCGTCCCAATTCTTTGTAAAGCAAGAACCCAGAAAACTCAGCGGTGCATGAACGTTCTAGAAACTCAATGAACAACTGGCGTTTTTCGCCGTCAATGTGATCCCAAGATTGAGCGAACTCCTCATCCCGCACGAAGTGGTTTTTGTTGTAGTCAACGCGGAACTCTTGGATAATTGCTTCTAGTTCGGCTTCATTTACCGAGATGTCCATTTTGGCCATCTCGTCAAAGTCGGTTGTGTAAAATCTCGGCGTGAGAATAGTTTCTTTGGCTGGGGCTTTCACTCCCGGCCGCAGTTCTTCAAAAGTGGGTTTTTTGAGGGAATCTACCATATTTTTATTGGATTTCTGCTTATAACTACTCGCTTGTTTCCATTGTCGGGTACTGCGGGCGATCGCGCTCGTGTATTTCCGGCCAGCGCTGGCGGCGCGCTTGGTTTGGCGCTCCGTGTGGAATCTAAGTCTAAGCTGCTGTAATTTCCACGCCCTCCAGTTTACCAAGCTCTCGCCCGCGCAAATATGTTGCTGGCGTTAAGAATTGCTACGCAAAATTACTCACTGGGCATGGGCATGGGGCCTGGGGCATGGGGCATGGGGCATTGGGCCTGGGGCATGGGGCATGGGGCATGGGGCATGGGGCATGGGGCATGGGGCATGGGGCATGGGGCATGGGGCATGGGGCATGGGCATGGGGCATGGGGAATTGGGGAATTGGTAGTAAATAACCAATAACTTCGGACAATACACAAATATCTGCTGGTGTCAAGCTGTTTAAACACGAGATAGAAAGTACAAAATGTATAGAGGGACTCCAATTCTTAGAATAATCAGGCAGGACGGTCAGAAAATGAGCAATTTAGGTGTTAGTTACCTTTTATGGGCAGCTTGTTTTTTCGGCCCATTCGGACTCCACCGCCTCTACAACGGCAAGATTGGTACGGGTTTGCTGTGGCTGTTTACCTTTGGTTTGTTTGGGTTTGGGCAATTGTTTGATTTGCTGTTGCTGCCGAACATGGTGGACGAACACAATGCCAGTCTCAGGGGCAAACTCGGCGTATCTCGCGAAGGTATACCCCTATATCCCAGCAGCGGGGCGATCGCCGCGACATACCCCAAGCCAACTCCAGACCAGTTAGGGGTTAAACTCCTGAAGGCAGCTTATACCAAGAACGGAAGATTATCTGTCACCCAAGGGGTGATGGCAACCGGCGCTACTTTTGCCGAAGTGGAAGAGGCTTTCACGGCACTGCTCAAAACCGGTTATGTGAGTATCGAGAACGATCCCGTCACTGGCGTCGTGATCTACCACTTTCACGAACTTTAGCTGCTGCGGGTGCGTTGCCTAGGGGATTTTGTCTATTTTTCCAGAAGCTAATCGCTGACGCACCCTACTACTTGATATTGCTGAGCGAGCAGTTGTTGCGGTTTTTCGAGTAAGCATTGCCGACAAAATCGGCTAGAATGTTTGTTTGTCTATATAAGCAGAAAGTATTTAGCGTCATGGCAGTCCCTAAGAAGAAAACCTCCAAATCCAAGAAGAATATGCGTAAGGCCACATGGAAGCGCAAAGCTGTAGTGGCAGCTCAGAAAGCTCTGTCTCTGGGCAAATCTGTTCTGACTGGGCGTTCCAACAGCTTCGTGTATCCCGGCAATGAAGAAGAGGAGGAAGAATAGAAACGGCATACCGGGCATGGGGCGAACCCGATGCCCGATCGATCAATCCTTTTTTGCTGCTGGTAAAATCAGCATGGCATCGCCAAAGGAATAAAAGCGGTACTGATGCTCGATCGCTTCTCGGTACAAATCCAACAGCCGAGGCCTTCCAATCATCGCACTTATCATCATCATCAAAGTAGAGCGGGGCAAGTGAAAATTGGTAATCATCCCCTCTACAACCCGCCACTTGTAACCAGGGTAGATAAACAAATTGGTCGGGCCGCAAAAAGGTTGCAAGGAAAAATCGCCACTCGCGGCGGCTGCTCCCTCTAAAGCTCGCACTGCTGTTGTACCCACCGCAATGATCCGCCCGCCTCTGGCTTGAGTTTCCCGGATTTTCTCGACGGTGGCGGCGGGTACTTCCACCCATTCGCCGTGCATTTTGTGAGCCGTCACGTCTGCCACCTCCACCGGGCGAAACGTCCCTACTCCGACGTGTAAGGTGACAAAAGTTTTTTCGATTCCCCGCTGTTCCAAGCGGCTGAACAATTCTTCGGTGAAGTGCAGGCCTGCTGTGGGGGCCGCCACCGCCCCGGGTCGATCGGCATAAACAGTTTGGTACTGTTCGGCTGAAGCTTGGGAATTTTCGATGTAGGGCGGCAGGGGTACGTGGCCGTATTCGTCCAAAAACTTCGCCAGATTCTCATCTGTGGGGATGTCAAACTCCAACAGCCGTCCCCCTGTTGCCTCGTCCCTGTCTATAACTGTTGCAGTCAAGCGACGACGATGGGGGGGCATCGTGGCATCGGTTCGGCAACAGCAAGGATCTGTGATCGAGTCCTCACAGGCAGGGGCGATGGGATCAAACTCAATTTTTGCTCCCAACTTTAAGCGTTTCCCCGGTTTAACCAAAGCCAGCCAACAGTTGTGCTGCCGTTCTTCCATCAACAATATCTCCACAGCCGGGCCGTTGGGTTTGTGCCCGTAGAGCCTCGCTGGCAGCACGCGGGTGTTGTTGAGCACCAGCAAGTCGCCCGGTTGCAGCAAATCGGGTAAATCCCTAAAAATCCGGTGTTGGTGGCTGCTGGGAGAATCTACAGCCAGCAAGCGAGAACTGTCCCTCGGCACTACGGGATTTTGGGCAATGCGCGAGGGCGGAAGTTCGTAGTCGTAGCCGTCCAAAGACCAGTCCATCTCTGTCATCGAGTGAATTCCTGTGCGATCGATCTGTCAACTGGGTAACAAATTGGGTAAAAACCCCCATCCAAAGTCGGGTGCTTTTCCCCTTGTGGCAGCGGGTATAGCCCGCCATGATAGAGGTGTAGCATCAGCTTTGCTCGAAGGATCGTTATGGAATACCTCTACTACATCGCCAATACTAGCCTTACTCTGAGAGTCGTGGATTACCTACGCACGGCTCATCATCTTCCCTTGCAATTTATCACTGTTATTCACCAAATTGACGGCTGGGTGGTAAAGGTGAAAATGAGCCAATATTTAACTCCAGAAATGCACGGGGATTTTCGGGCTTTTATGAACGAACTCGGGATTCCTTACGATCCTGAAATTCGCTTGCAAATGGCGCTTTGGAGTTTGGAAACCGGACAGTCGCCACTGAGCGTGATGCGCCGCTACCAGGTGGCCGTGGTTTGTCACGGCAGCCCTGACCGTAAGGAAATTGAAGCCTTTCGCCAGCAGTTTGTCAAGGGTCTGGGATATTGCCCGGAAACTCTCGCCTAGATTGCTACGCATATAAATTAACTCTTATAGCCTTTCTCAGTAACATGAGGTGCTCTGGCGGGCATAGGGCATAGGGCATAGGGCATAGGGCATAGGGCATAGGGCATAGGGCATAGGGCATAGGGCATAGGACAAAGCCCCCATACCTCACCACGCTTGAGAATCGCTATATGACAGAACAGGAGAGGGAGAGAAGGGGAAAGCGGGAGAAGATTTAACGCTTTTTTCAGCTCCGTTAAAGCTCAAGAGAGAAATGCGCGACAGCCTAGGCAAGTTAACAATTAAAAATTACCTAGTGGCCTTGCTTTGAGATTTTACCCTCTAAATTTTAATTATATACTTTTAAATGCTAAAAGCCGAGCGAATGTATTCTTGCAGGGTGAGTCGGTAGTTTCCGGCAACGGCGGATTGAGAGTTCGCTGCAGTTAATGGTGGTAATATTCGCTTAGTGTTTTGTTGTGAAGGTTCGCACCTGACTAAGGCGACATCAAAGCGACAAGAATTATTTGCTAAATCTGGGTGAGTGCTTAAAAATATTTCGGCTGTCTGCCACAGTTTGGCTTGTTTTGTTGTGCTAACAGCTAGCATTCCACCAGCATCCCAATTTCCCTGGCGGCGAGTTTTTACCTCTACAAATGCTAATGTTGGGGAGTGGTGATTGGGAAGAAATTGGTTTTTTGCGCTTTCTTCATCTCTTCCGAGTGCGATGATGTCAATCTCTCCCCAGCGACAGTGCCACTGGCGGTGCAGGATTTCCCAACCTTGCTGCTGCAACCACTCGGCGACTAAGTTTTCTCCCAATGTGCCGATATCCCTAGAGTTGGGGGATTGGGGGCAATTGGAGTCAGCGGTGGCTAACGGGCGATTCCCTACGGGATAGCTACGCTTGACGCTCTTTCTGGTAGAATTCAATTCTGAACTGTCACGACTGCCCATTAGCTTGAACTTGTATGATGATTTCTCGAATTCGCCAACATATTTATACTTTCTTGCTGAGTTTTGTTATTTTAGCAGTAATTGCCGCTGGGGCGATCGGCATTAATCCCGCACCTGCTTTGGCTTTGGATCACGACAAAGAAATCCTAGTCGGGGCTGATTTTAGTGGACAAGTTCTGACTGACGACAGTTTTAATAAAGCTAATCTTCGCAACAGCAATTTTACTAAGGCAGATTTGCGGGGTGTCAGCTTTTTTGCGGCCAATATGGAAGAGGCAAATTTTGAAGGCGCTAATTTCACGGGTGCTACTTTAGATTTAGCTCGCATGATGAAAGCAAATTTAACTAATGCTATCCTTGAGGGTGCTTTCGCTTACAATACCAGGCTGGAAGGAGCTATTATTGACGGTGCTGATTTTACAGAGACACTGCTGCGAGACGATATGATAGAAAAACTTTGTAAAGTGGCAAAAGGTACTAATCCGGTGACGGGTAGAGATACTCGCGAAACTCTTTTTTGCGATTATTAAAAGGCTAATTAAACAAAACTTACCCCGCGTGCGGGGTAAGTTCCATGTAAACTCTCTGGCAGTAGGGCGATCGGGATTGAGCCACGGCCCGATACATGACTGCAATATCAGCGGAACCCCCAGCAAATCGAAGATTTTCTGCTGTAAACGAGTCGGCGTCAGGTCGAAACTAACTGCAACACCCGCTAGTTTAGGCTGCATTCGAGTTTAAAATATTGAATTTTATTACTTTAGTCAACCTCTTGACGGTTAACTAACGGAATTTAGTTCCATTGCTAATGAATTAGGCTACTCAATGACTACAGAATTAAATAGTGGTTCTCAAAGATCGCCAAACACTCTCCATGCTTGGGGTATAGCAGTGTTGCTCCTTGTCACCCTAATCTGGGGTACAAGCTATCCGGTTATCAAGGGAGCTCTCAGCAGTCTTTCTCCTTCTGCAATATTTGCAACCCGCTACGTAATAGCAGCGTTGCCGTTTACCCCCTATTTGCGCTTCCTGAATTTTTCCCTGCTACGGGATGGAGTCTTCTTATCACTCATACTGTTTCCTGCATCAGTCCTCCAAACCCTTGCCCTTGAGACGACTTCTGCCGATCGTGCTGCATTCATTGCCAGTTTCAACGTCATCCTAGTTCCTCTGCTAGGGCAACTGCTAGGTAGGCAGGTGTTCCCAAAAACTTTCCTCGCCGCAGGACTTGCCATCTTTGGCATTGGAGTGATGTGTTGGGAGAGTGAACAGCTAGTGCTCGGCGATCTGTTGATGTTGGGCATGGCTTTTCTCTACTCGATCTACATTCTTAAGCTTGAGTCCACCACGTTGCGCCACCCCATTTTGCCACTCGCTGCGATCCAGCTTTGGGTGATAACAATATTTTCTTTAATTTGGGCCGCTCCCGATCTGCTTGCACAACAGGAGGCAATTGGCGCGAATCTTGGTATTCTTTTATATATTGGCTTATTTGATACTGCTGCTACGATTGTGCTTCAAGTATTAGCTCAACGATGGGTTAAGGCTGAGGACACGGCGCTCATGTATACTTTCGAGCCGATTTCCGCAGCGATTTTCTCGTTTCTACTACTGGGAGAGAAACTGGGAGTACGCGGTCTGATTGGCGCAGCTCTTGTAGTGGTGGCAATGGTTTTTGGTGAAAGCAAATCTCAGGGCACTGAGCAGAATGGCGAAATACAGGTTAACGAGTCGATTGTTGCAGCGCTGCCAGATTCGGATACTGAGCCCATTAACCCTCCAGCGTCGCTTCCGAGTAACCTCGTGGAAGTAGAATTAGATTTGTAATTGGTATTAAGAGTGAGGAAAATGGGTTTCGATATTTTCATCCAGCAAACAGAGAAAGGTAGAGGCGTTTTTGCCAGCCGAGACTTCTGTAAAGGTGAGACTGTGGTGGTTGGACGCCGAGTCGATATCTTGCCCGAAAGAACTACTCACACCTTTCAGATGGACTTTGACCTGCATATAGAATCAGATGAACCGGGATCAGTGATCAATCATTCTTGTAGCGCAAACACAGGGGTTCGGAATAATCAATTCGGAGCCTACGATTTCGTGGCATTGGTTGATATTCCTTCTGGAAGCGAGATTACCTGGGATTACTCTTCAACAGAGTACAGTTTCATTGACATTCCCAAATGTTGTTGTGGCTCCACCGAATGTCGATCCAAGCTCCTTGGATATAAATTTCTCCCTGACGAAATCAGGAAAAAGTATGGTGAGTTTATCGCCGATTACCTCAAGGTAACGGCACCTGAAACGGAACTTCCCCCGCGTACTCTTAAAGTTCCTAGTATTGCCCCCGTCAGTAAGGCGATCGGGCTTTAGCCCCCGCCGGATACATGACTAGAATGTCAGCGGAACCGCCAGCAAATCGAAGGCTTTCTGCTGTAAAGGAGTTGGCATCGTCAGGTCGAAACTAACTGAAACACCCGCTAGTTTAGGCTGCACTCGATTTTTAGCATCGTCGATAAATTAGTCACTAAGGTCCGAAAACTTTGAACGGGAAACTTCTCCAAAGTAAGCTTTGTTGAAGCTTTCCGTTTCGCCGGAGTAGCAAACTAAACCTGGACAACCACCGAACCAGACTCCCAAGGATCTAACTACTCGTCATCCTCGAACAACAACAATGCTAATGGCGATCGCATATCCCATCTAAGTTTGCTTCCATTTCCATCTTCTGGCTGTTTCGTTGGTAGCTGATTTTGGTTCGTAGTAGGGACTAAAGTCCTGAAATTCTAGAAATTTCCCCCCCAAGGCACGGATGTTAAATCGTAAAAATTAACTTGACGCAGCCGCTCTAATTCCTTGAGCCATTCTTGTTCGGCACAGAATAGTTGGTGATATTCTATAGCCTCTTCGCCACTGCTAGCGGCCTTGGCTTTTTCCCACATATTGAGTGCAATCCGGCGGCGCTTCATGCTGATAATTTGCTCGATACAGGCGAGGGCAGATCTAATTACTAGAGGGGCGCGATAAACGTTTCTTTCTGAGAACTCATTTAAGTGAAATAAATGGGAGATTTGATTGAGTTGATTCGGATATTCAATGAAGCTATCTTGCAATTTCAATATTAACTCTGAAGGCGCTACTTGTAAAGACATTTTGTGCAATATTTCTGCATTCACAATCTGGTGCCACAAAAATCTGTGGTGAGAAAGGCTAAACTGCACGTCTCTAGCTTCTATTGCCTCTCTGACATCTTGGCGGTATTCGGGACAGTGCAAATAAATCTGCAATAATTGCGCTTCTGCTTCTTCTAAAAGACTGCGGGCTACGGCAGATAAGCTTGATTTTGAGTTTTTGTTTTCGCCGCTTGCACGCTGCTTTTTATATTGTTTGGTCGGCTTCAGCTTGTTTCTAATTAACAGGGGCATTGTCAATGATTCGTCTTGACTCTGCCGCTTTGCCCAATCGCTGACTACTTGATTGAGCAAGTTTTCAGCGAGCATTTTTGTGAGTCTAAAATCTCCTTTGCTGAGAATTTCGGCGCTTTTTTGCAAATAATGTGCTAGCTGATTGTCGTCTGTGATATTGGTTAATAATTTTATAATTTTTTTTGTGACTTGCTGGGAAGTATCGGCTTGCTTCAAATCTTGATTGACGAGCATTTGTTGCAGTTGCCAGTCGAGCCACAACGGAGCATTTTCCAGCAAGTCTCGATATTGTTCTGGGGAGTATGTTTTGAGATATTCGTCCGCATCTTTGCCGTCGGGAATGTTGAGCACCCGCAGTTGCACTTCTCCTTGATAAGCGAGTTTTTCTATTTCCCCAATAGCGCGTTCTGCTGCTTGAGTTCCTGCTTTGTCGGCGTCAAAGTTGAGGATAATTTGTTTGGAGTCAGTGTACCGCAATAACTGCCGTACTTGGTTTAAACTTAAGGCTGTTCCCAGGGAAGCGACGGCGTTGGAGATGCCGGCTGCCTGAAGTGCGATCGCATCAAAGTACCCCTCTACAACCACTGCGCGATCGGCTTTGCTAATGGCTGTTTTCGCCGTATCTAAGGCGAATAAAGTTTTGCCTTTATCGAAGAGTTCTGTTTCGGGAGAATTGAGGTATTTCGGCTGTTCGTCGCCGAGAGCTCTGCCGCCGAAACCGATGACTCTGCCTTGGGTATCGCGAATGGGAATCATAATGCGATTGCGGAAGCGATCGTAATAACCGCTGCCGCCATTTTTTCGGGGTACAATTAATCCAGCTTGTTCTACTAATTGCGCCGGATAGTTTTTCTGTTCTACTAAATAACTGTAAAGTGCTTCCCAACCTTGGGGTGCATAACCTAATTGAAATTGTTGGATAGTTTCTTCGCTTAGCTGGCGCTCTGATTTGAGATATGCTAAGGGTTCTTCTCCTTGAGTTTGTCGCAAAGCGTGTTCGTAAAAGTTGGCTGTTAGTGCTGAGATTTCATAGAGTTGTTCCCGCAGAGAAATTTGCCGCTGCAATTCTTGTCGGTGTTCTGGTTCGACTGTTTTGACTGGGACTTGATAATTTTTAGCTAATTCTAATACTACTTCGCTGAAAGGGCGTTTCTCCAATTCCATGAGGAACTTAAAAGCATTGCCGCCGGCACCGCAGCCGAAACAATAATACATTTGTTTGCCGGGACTGACTGTAAAGCTGGGAGATTTTTCGTCGTGAAAGGGACACAAACCTACGAATTCTTTCCCGCGTTTCCGCAAGACGACGCGACCGGAAATAACGTCTACTATGTCGGCTCTTTGTTTGACTTCTTCGATTGTTTCTGGATGCAGCCGGGGAACTTGCATAGGGCTATTTTAGGCAACTTGAAATTATTGGAGAAGGAAAGCACTACACGGATGAGGACACGGATACACGGATGAATTATCTAGTCTGAGTGATTTCTCATGAGATTCAAAATCCCAGCCCCCTTAAAAAGGTGAAATAATCAGTGTCAAAGTCACCCTTTTTAAGGGGGATTTAGGGGGATCTCCGGGGATAGAAAACACGCCCTAGGGCATAACTTTATTGTAAGATATTTACACTAACTGTAAGGAGCATCGAAAATAATGCGAATTTTAATGATGGGCGGTACTCGGTTTATTGGGGTTTATCTTACTAAGATTTTAGCAGCACAAGGGCATGAAGTGGTGTTGTTTAACCGGGGCAACAAGCCTGTACCGGTTGCGGGCGTAAAACAGATTCAGGGCGATCGCACAAATGTTGAACAATTGCAAGAAAAGTTATCGACGGTCGAGTTTGACGCGGTTTTTGACAACAACGGCCGTGAACTCAGCGATACAAAGCCTTTAGCTGAAATATTTAAAGGGCGGGTGCAGCACTTTGTTTACATGAGCTCTGCGGGGGTTTATTTGAAATCGGATCAAATGCCTCATATTGAAGGGGACGCTACCGATCCTAAAAGCCGGCATTTGGGTAAATGCGAAACCGAAAATTACTTGGCCGAGTCCGGTTTGCCTTGGACTTCGATTCGCCCGACTTACATTTACGGCCCCCAAAATTATAACGATTTGGAGGCTTGGTTTTTCGATCGCATTGTGCGCGATCGACCGATTCCGATTCCCGGTAACGGAATGCACTTCACGCAGTTGGGGCACTGTCAGGATTTGGCTAAAGCAATGGCGGCGGTTTTGGGGAACCAAAGGGCGATCGGGCAAATTTACAACGTTTCGGGCGATCGATTTGTCACCTTTGACGGTTTAGCCCGCGCCTGCATTCAAGCGGCAGGCAAATCCCCTGATGCTATTAAGATTGTACACTACGATCCGAAACAATTTGACTTCGGCAAAAAGAAAGCTTTCCCAATGCGATTGCAGCACTTTTTTGCTTCAGTTAATAAAGCTGTCACCGATCTTAACTGGCAGCCGGAATTTGACTTAGTTTCTGGATTGAAAGATTCTTTTCAGCATGATTATGTAGTTTCGGGGCGGGACAAAGCTGAGATAGATTTTTCAGTCGATGACGAGATTTTGAAAGCCGTTTGAAGTTAAGTTATAGTGGGAGCATCTCAATAGCAAAAATCTAGCACCCACCCTAACCCTCCCCTTAGTAAGGGGAGGGAACAAGAAACATAGCAAACACACTGTCACAGTAAGGTTTGCAGCCGTGTTAAGTCCAAATCTCGAAGGAGAAAAATAACATGAGATTTATCAATCCCAAAATGGATTTTGCCTTCAAAAAAATATTTGGCTCCAGCCAAAGTACAGAGATTTTGATTAGTTTCTTAAATGCCATACTCTATGAAGAAGAATCGATCATTAAAAGCTTAGAAATCCTCGATCCTTATCTTGGCCCTCAAGTAGCCGGAGCTAAAAATAGTTACTTAGATGTCAAAGCGCTACTTAATGACGGCACATTTGTGATTATTGAAATGCAAGTTTTGAAGGTACAGGCATTTGGCAAGCGAGTTTTGTACAATGCAGCAAAAACCTATGCACTCCAATTAACAAGGGGAGAACTCTACAAGCAATTGCGACCTGTGATTGCTTTGACTATCACTGATTTTGAAATGTTTCGCGGCGAGCAAGATGTGATTTCGCATTTTGTCTTCAAAGAAAGAAATCGCTTGTCTGATTATCTACAAAATGACATTGAGTTAGTATTTGTAGAGTTGCCAAAATTTAAGAAAGAATTGGATCGACTGGAAACTCTTACGGACAAGTGGATTTACTTTATCAAAACTACTGGCACTTTGGATGAAGTACCTCAAACAATGGTCACAGTCCCGGAAATTCAGAAAGCCTTTGAAATTGCCAATCAAGTTAGTTTGACACAGGAGGAATTTAACATATTACAACAGCAAGAGTTTTTTGCTCAAGATCAAGAGGGTTCAGTGGCTTTAGGTCGGGAAGAAGGCAGACAAGAAGGCAGACAAGAAGGCAGACAAGAAGGCAGACAAGAAGGACAAGTAGGGTTAATTATGCGTTTGCTGAGTCGCCGTTTAGGTCAAATAAACCCGGATATTGAAAGCCGCATTAGCCAATTGCCGATCGACAAATTAGAGAATCTTGCAGAAGCCATGTTAGATTTTTCTAATGCCGAAGATTTAACAGCTTGGTTGGAAGCTAATTCTCCAAAAGACTAGGAATATTAGGTAAATCTCATGCTTGGAATAACACTCGGCAATCGCTACAGTATTATCCGTCACTTGGGAGGCGGCGGATTTGCTCAAACTTATTTAGCGGAAGATAAGCAGCTACCAGGCAATCACCTCTGCGTCGTCAAGCAGCTTAAACCTCACGCAACCGATCCCGAAACTTTAAAGGTAGCAAGACGTTTATTCGATACGGAAGCACAAGTTTTGTACAAGTTGGGAAATCACGATCGCATTCCCCGACTTTTTGCTTACTTTGAAGAAAATCAAGAATTTTATCTTGTTCAAGAATTTATAGAAGGCCACGATTTAAGTCAAGAAATTACGCAAGCTTCTCCGGGAACTGCGGGAGTCATGCAGGAAGATGCAGTCATTTGTATATTGCAAGAACTTCTAGAAATTTTAGACTTTGTACACCAACAAAATGTGATTCACCGCGATGTCAATCCCCGCAATATCCTCCGCAGAGATAGAGACGGAAAATTAGTTTTAATTGACTTCGGCGCAGTCAAAGAAATTACTACTCAAATCACCACTCCTCAGCCCAAGAATAGCTTGAGTGTCAGCATCGGTACTCCCGGTTATATGCCCAGCGAACAAGCTCACGGCAACCCGAAACTCAGCAGCGATATCTATGCCGTCGGTGCGATCGCAATTCAGTTCCTCACTGGCATAAATCCTCACCAAATGCCAAGGAACCCCGATACAGAGGAAATTATTTGGCAGGACAAAACATCAGTCAGTCCTGAATTTGCGAAGATTTTAGATAAGATGGTAAAGTACGATTTTAGGCAACGTTATTCTAGTGCCAGCGAAACGCTGCAAGCTATTAAAGAATTGAAAAATTCTTTCAGCGGTACAGTTCCTGTATTGCCTCCGGTTGCTGCTGCGAAGGGGCCGGTAAAATCCCGAAAAAAACTGTATTTAAAAATATTGTCGATCGCCAGTTTAATTGGCATCAGTATTATAGCATCTATTTATGGTGTAAATACTTTTAATGCGGCCAATGCAACTGACCTGTACAACCGAGGTAATACTCTTTACAATTTAAGCCGATTTGAAGAAGCTCTGGCAGCTTACGAGCGAGCAATAACTCTCAGACCGGACTACGCGGAAGTTTGGCAGGAAAAAGCCAAAACTTTGTACGAATTGAAAAAATACCAAGAATCGCAGTCAGCTTATGATAAAGCCATAGAATTAAAGCCGGAATACTTGGAAGCTTGGACGGGACGCGGTTATGCTTTGGATAAGTTGCAACAGTCTCAAGAGGCGATCGCATCTTTTGATAACGCTTTGAAAATCCAGCCCGACTATGCTGCAGCGTGGGAAGGCAGAGGCGATGTTCTCTTAGATTCGCAGCGGTACGAAGAGGCCATCACTTCCTACGAAAAAGCCGTAAAATTTCAGCCCAATTTGTACCGTGCCTGGTACAATCGCGGACAAGCTCACCAAAAATTAAAACAGTACGATCGAGCCGTAGAATCCTATCAAAAAGCAGTTGAAATCAAATTCGATAATTATGAAGCTTGGTACAATTTAGGCAATGTCTTCCTAGAATTAAACAAAAACCAAGAAGCTTTTGAAGCCTACGAAAAAGCCGTGCGATTTCAGCCCAAGTTTTATCAAGGCTGGTACAGTAAAGGCATCGCTTTCCTGAAAATGCGGAGGCATGAAGAAGCGGTAGAAGCTTACGAAAAAGCTGTTAAATTAAAACCTGATTATTATCAAGCGTGGTATAATTTAGGTTGGTCATACCACGAATTACGCAAGTACGAACAAGCAATTGAGTGTTACAGCAGAGCCTTAGATTTAAACCCGAAAGAATATCAAGCGTGGTACAATAGAGGCAATGCTCAGTCCAATTTAAAGCGGTACGAAGATGCGCTAGTCTCTTACAATGAAGCTGTCTATGTCAAGCCTGACTACTCGGAAGCCTGGTACAGCCGCGGCAATGCGCTTGTGGCGGTAAAAAGATACGAAGATGCGATCGCCTCCTATGACAAAGCAATTCGCTACAAACCGGATTACGGAGCGGCAATGGAAGCAAAAAAGCGGGCAGAAAGTCAGCTAGGAAGCAGCCCGCTAGAATCCGAACAACAACAATAATTGTTATTAACCCGCGTGGGCGGACTTTGTTTGTGTAAGTTATTCCGCATCTAAGGAATGAGAATTAAATAACTTCCACAAGTTTGTGGGATGGGCGTCCCGCCCGTCCTTTTTGGAC
>NZ_JAUBTT010000162.1:0-10205 GCF_036705125.1 Microcoleus sp. B7-D4 | reverse complement strand
ACAAGTAATTAGAGACAGAGGTATTCTTGCGGTCGGGCAGCCCGTGAGTAAAACTGCTTCTGGAGGCGTTCTATCGGGGATCGATAGTAATATCGGTCTAGAGTCGAGCCTGTGAGAGAAGAATCCCCCGCATTCTATGTGTGGGGAGTGTCAAAGAATAGTTGCTCGCCTAAATTTACGAAGGGGAGTTTATCGTATTGTTATGGATAATGCCATTTCAGAGCTAGATCAAATTAAACGCCAGCTCATGACCCTACACAGACCGAAAAAGCCCAAAATGCTGGTAGTAGACGACGAGCCAGACAATCTGGATTTACTCTACCGCACTTTCCGACGAGATTTTAACGTGCTCAAAGCTGAGAGCGGAATTCGCGCCTTGGAAGTCCTCGGCATCGAAGGCGAGGTCGCCGTCATCATTTCCGACCAGCGGATGCCCGAAATGAAGGGAACGGAGTTTTTGAGCAAAACCGTGCCCCAGTTTCCGAATACGGTCAGAATTATCTTGACTGGTTTTACGGACATTGAAGACTTGGTGGATGCAATTAACTCAGGACAGGTTTACAAGTATATCACCAAGCCTTGGGACCCGAACGAACTGAAGATGGTGGTGCAAAAGGCGGCCGAGACTTATGAAATTCTCAAGCAGCGTACTGAGGAATTGGATCGCGCCCAAACTCAAATACAACTGTTAGCAACAATCATGCAAACGGCTGTGGATTATCCGAGTTTAGAAGCAAGTTTAGATCCAATTGCTACTGCTATAAGTGATAATTTTTTGGCGGACTCTTGCATTTTGCAACTGGTGGAAGGAAATGTTTTAAGGCCACTCCAAGGCAGTCACACCACTGGTGCAACTGTGGAAAATTGGCTGGCAGATGATCCTCTGGTTCGAGAAGCAATTACCTCTCAAACAATTCAGGGTGCTGTGAATATTGCGCTCGACACCAACCTAGCGAGTCTGCCGCACTATCAGAAATCAGGCATTCAAGCTCACCTGAGCATCCCAGTGATTCACAAAGGTCGATCGATCGCCCTGATTTCCATGCAGTGGAAACAACCTTGTTCCCTGCGCCCCGACGAACTCACAACAGTTCACCTCGCCGCTCAAGAAGTTGCTTTGGTATTGACGAGTTTTCAGGGTCATTAGTCATCAGTCAGTCGATTTTAGATTTTAGATTTTAGATTTTAGATTTACTTGCAGCGCAGTGAATCTTGGAGCTTGAACAAAAGTCTAAAATTTTTGAATCTCCACGACGATTGTCGGGAGCTTGTACCTGTTTTTGGGCGGGGTCATCAGTCATTAGTTGTCAGTCATTAGTTATTAGTCGGCTCTCTGTCTTGAGTTGAAAATAATAGCAAACGAAGGATTCAAGACAAAATCTCGCGGATAGCTAACAATACAAAGCATTAATGACTGGCGACAGCATGACATGAATGCACGGATTAATTATTTTTTCCTGCTGGCCAATGACAAATTATCAATCACCAATGACAAATGACCAATGAGTAATAACGCCGAACAAATTAAAACTATATTTAATCGAATTGCACCAGTTTACAACCAATTGAACGACTGGTTGAGCTTTGGGCAACACCGGATTTGGAAGCAAATGGCGGTGAAATGGAGCAGTGCGAGTCCCGGAAATACTTGTTTAGACTTGTGCTGCGGTAGCGGGGATCTAGCTTTGTTGCTGGCTAAACAAGCAGGGCCGACCGGTTGCGTATTTGGAGTAGATTTTTCTGCCGAACAATTAGCCGTTGCGGCGAGGCGCGATCGACCTTTTCTCACGCCTGCAAGCCCCATTTCCTGGGTAGAAGCTGACGCCCTAGACTTGCCTTTTGCTGACAATTACTTCGACTGCGCCACAATGGGTTACGGCCTGCGTAACGTGACTGACATCCCCCGCAGTCTTCAGGAATTGCACCGCGTCCTCAAACCCGGTGCCAAAGCAGCTATTCTCGACCTCCACCGCCCCAGCAATTCCCTAATGCGGAGCTTCCAGCAGTTTTATCTAGACACTCTCGTAGTGCCCATTGCTCAGCAATTTGGCATGACTCAAGAATATGCCTACATTAATCCTAGTTTAGAAAAATTCCCGATCGGCCAGCAGCAAGTCGCGATCGCCCACAAAGCCGGATTTGCCACCGCCACCCACTACCCGATTGCCGGAGCTATGATGGGAGTATTGGTATTAGTCCGTTGACTGTTGTCAGTTGTCAGTTGTCAGTTGTCAACAGTCAACAGTTAACAGTTAACAGTCAACAATCAACAATTCCCAATTCCCAATTATTGATGAATCCGTCTGACATTTGGCTGTTGTTGGCCCCACCTGTAGTGGGAGGAATTATTGGCTATTTCACTAACGATATAGCTATCAAAATGCTGTTCCGCCCCTATCGAGCTATTTACATCAAAGGGCGGAAGTTGCCTTTCACTCCCGGCTTGATCCCCCGCAACCAAGAGCGCTTGGCAAAGCGAATTTCCGACACAATTATGGGTTCGCTGCTGACGCCGGAGGAACTGCAAAACTTGGCGCGCCGCCTCCTGCAAACCGAGCGGATGCAGTCGGTGATTCTCTGGTTGTTGCAGTTGGCGCTGGATCAGGTAAAAGCAGACGCAGAGCAAAAAACGGCTAAAATTCTCGCTAACATTCTGCGAGATTTGCTGGGGGAATCTGTGCCGCGAATTCTCAAAGTGTTGGCGCGCCGGGAAGATTTTTTAGAAGCTCAGCTTAATCAAATTTTCGATCAAGTTTTGCTGGAGATTCAGCTTACGGAATCTCAGGCGGCTCAGCTTGCTGAGTGGTTGTTGCAGGTAGTAATACCCCCGGAAGTGCTGCGGCAGGCTTTAATTGACTTTTTGACGGATCGCAATATTTCGATCATCGATGAAGGGTTTCGAGAAAAAACGAGCGGCACTTATTGGGTAGTAGCAAATTTGTTTGGTTTGCGGAACACTTTAACTCGGCTGCGGACTTTTTGTCTGGATGACAGAGAAGCCACAAATCAGCGCTTAGCAGAGTTAACTATTTCTTTGGGGATTCGCGGGCGAATTCAGGAATGGCTGCAAAATTTGTCGATGCAAAATTTACCGGTTTCGACTGTGAGACAGTTGCGAAAAACTATGCGCGACAGTGTTCGCAGCTATGTTCAGCAGCGGGGTACAGATGTACTTGAGGGGTTGAGTAAATCTATTGACTGGGAAAATATTTCGCGGTTGATTCTCAATCGCTTGCAAACTTCAGCGGTGATGAGCGCTTCCCTCGGAATTGTCAGCAAAGAACTTGCTTTGGTTTTAGAGCGTTATTTAGAGCGGGATTTAGAAAATATTGTAGCTCAGGCTATCCCGATTTTGAATATTGACCAGGTGATTGTCGATCGAGTGAAAGGTACTTCTCCTGAAGAGTTGGAGTTAGCAATTCAGGGAATTGTCCAAAGCGAGTTGCAGGGAATTGTAAATTTAGGAGGCATTTTGGGTGTTTTTGTCGGCTGTTTACAGACAGTTGTGATTTGGATTCAGCGGTGATTTGTTTCGGCAGTTATGAGATATTTGTTCTAGTCTAATATTCACTCGACTTGCGCCCACAGTACCAAAAACCAGGTTTTTCGACCGTATTGGCCACCTCAGCCAGAGGATTTTTGGTATAAACCGGGTTTTTGTGACCCAATCCTAATTTACTTATTTTCTAAATCTATGCCAGCTCCCAATTCGGACGATCGCACAAACCTCCCAAAAAACCCGCGCAACCTCAGCCGCCAACAATACGAGCGTTTAACAGCAGAAATGGCCACTCCCTACCGGCCTCTGCGACAGTTTGTCTATGTAGCTTGTGGCGCTTCGGGCTTTATCGGCGGCTTGGTTTTCCTCGCTAAAATTGCCTCTGGGCGGGAAATTGGTTCTGCTTTGCCTAATTTTGCCCTCCAAGTCGGAGTGGTGGCCCTGATGGTGTTCCTGTTTCGCTGGGAGCAGCGCGCCGAGGGCCGATCCCCCAAGTCGAAGTAATAAAAATTTACAAATCGAGACAAAAATATATCTGAGGCAAGGAAAAGTTATAAATATAAAGAAATTATTATGAAATCGTGGTTTCCCAGCGATCCCTGTAATACTAATAATGTGGCTTTAATTGGGGTCAGCAAATTTAAAGGCCCTAATCATAAACCGCTTGTAATTCGTTCAATTGGGGTCAGCTTTCATAAAGACCCTAAATATATAAAATAAATTAAAGCCCAGCGCCAGCCTTCACTGATAGAAGAGCTGGCGTTAGGCATTTTGCTAGGATCGGGAAATTGGGAGAGAATCCTATCAATTCCGGTTGCACCGTCGGTGATTGTTGACAGTTGACTGTTGACTGTTGAATCGTGGTCGCAAAACTGAATGGTTGAGTGTTATCAGTAGGGTGTGCACCGCGCACAGAGAGGCCGGTACCAGCGCCCTGAACCGAGTTTTTTCCCTAGCATCCGATATAGGTAATACCAGTTCCCAAAAATCATGGAACTGTAGGCAGATGCTGGAAACCACGATCGTCATCAGTCATTCGCAATTCTAAAATCTAAAATCTAAAATGCTATAAGTGCTGGGGCGATCGACTAATTTGGTATTTCCCCAAGACCTTAGCCTGTGCAGTAACTAATGAGATGTGTCAAAGTCTAAGTAGAAAAAGATGTTGGGAGATTTTACTATGAATCGATCATTTTTCCAAGGGCGGTGGACGTTATTTTTAGCAGCAGGCGCGGGAATTGTATTTTACAGCAATGCTGCGACGGCGGCCGAAAAGGTAGTGCTCAAATACAGTGCGATCCGAATGACTTTACCCGTCAGCGAATTAGAAAGTTTTGCAGACACTGGGAAAATGTCGCCCGCGTTAGAAATGCTGCTGGGAAAAGCAAAAAAAGACCCCGAAGCGGTTCGCAACAGTCTGACGAGACCGGTGAAAGTCAGTCAAAGCTTTTTGGATCAGACGCTTAAGAGCAAGGTTGGGGAAATAATTCTCGATGAGGTGGGTCAGGTAATTCGCACTCCTTCTGGGAATGCAAATCGAGAAGCTTTGAGATCTGCCTTGGTGCTGTCTGCAACTAATGATAACGAGATTACCCTGCTGGAAGCGATGAAGAATTATCCTACTCCAGAAGTTTATGTTGAGGGCGATCGCTTAGTTGAAGCTTACGGCAAACTTGTAGCTTTGTCAGAACAATTGGGCGGGGTTTCAGAACGGCTGCAAGACATTTTGAACAAGATTCGTCTGCCTAGATTGTAGTGGATTTGGTCAAGGACGCTTGATTGCTTCGAGCGATCGCAGAATATTGCTGAACCTGCATCTACAGGGGAGTTACCTTTTTTTGTGCAAAATTTGCCTAATTTTTACACGAGTTAAAACAAAATCTAACTCCCGGCAAGCTTCAAACTAGACGGTAATCAGTCATTCCTAATTTTAAAATTAAAAATCAAAAATCAGATAACTTCGCTGTTAAATCTATATCGGGATAGATGTTCGACAGTTTACGAAAAGTTGATCGAGAAGTACCCGTGTTTTTATTAGACCTCTTGCAAAAATAATTAGGACGGGCTCTGGGGCCCATCCCACAAGAAAAAATAACTCTTGTGGGATGGGCCCCAGAACCCGTCCCATCAATTGAGGAAAAGGATTTTTGCAAGAGGTCTATTGAATAAAGTATTTAAAACACAAAATGCAGGCCAGAGCTTGTGTATCGCCCATAAACTGAAATACGATCGGGTTGACATTGCATATCATCTATCTTAAGATAGAGAAAGTCTGTCCGAGTCAGGGAAGTATTTGAACCAAAAAAAGCGGGTCAGAGCTTGTGTATCCCCCATAAACTGAAATAAGAGGGGGTGGACATTGCCGATTATCTATCTTAAGATAGAGAAACGCTGTCAGAGTCAGGCGCTTGGGGAAAAACGGCTGGTCATTAGTAAGCTCGTGCTATAACAGATGCCATTGCACAACGCATTCCCCAAAACTCTTGACTAAAAAAAATTGAAAAAAAAACGGTGAGAGACTGCATTAATTGACAGCACCTCAAATCCCAATAAAATCTTACTTTTCAGGGTAGTAAACTTTCACTCCATCGACTCTATTTACTTGGTAACACTAGCAACATGAACAACAATCCTATTCGTTCAAAAGACCGTTTCTTGGTTTTCGGCGCTCCAGCGATCGAAGATGCTGAAATTCAAGAAGTGGTGTCAACCATGAAAACAGGTTGGTTGGGTACAGGCCCTAAAGTCATGAGTTTTGAAAATGAGTTCAAAGCTTACAAGGGTTCCCAGTACGCGATTTCAGTTAATTCCTGTACGGCGGCACTGCACTTGAGCATCCTCGCTGCTTCGTTAGAACCGGGGGATGAAGTCATTACTACTCCCATGACTTTTTGCGCTACAGTTAATGCGATCATCCACGCTGGGGCAACACCGGTACTGGCGGATGTAGATCCGGTGACAATGAATATTGACCCGGATCAAGTCGAAGCTAAAATAACTTCAAAAACTAAGGCAATTTTGCCGGTTCACTTCGCAGGTCGTCCCTGCGATATGGATGCGCTTTGCGAGATTGCTAGCCGTCACAACTTGAAGTTAATTGAAGACTGCGCTCACGCGATCGAAACAGAGTACAAGGGACGGAAAGCAGGCACATTTGGCGACTTCGGATGCTTCAGCTTTTATGTTACCAAAAACATCACGACGGGCGAAGGAGGAATGATTCTGGCAGGCCGTCAAGAAGATGCAGACAGGCTCAAAATTTTAGCGCTGCACGGTATGAGCAAAGATGCTTGGAAGCGCTTCGGAGACTCGGGTTACAAACACTACCAAGTGGTAGAGGTCGGTTTTAAATACAATATGATGGATCTGCAAGCTGCGATCGGCATTCATCAAATGAAACGAATTACTCCTTATTGGCAGCGACGGGAGCAGATTTGGCAGCGCTACAACGAAGCATTTGCGGATCTGCCGATTACTTTGCCCGCGAAGGTCGAACCGGATACAATTCATGCTTATCACCTGTACACCATTCTGGTAGATGAAGCCAAAACAGGAATCAGCCGCGACGAGTTTCTCAACGCTATGAATGCTGAAAATATCGGTGTCGGCGTACATTACATGAGTATGCCGGAACATCCTATCTATCAAGAAATGTTTGGATGGCAGCCGGAAGACTATCCGAATGCTAGCTACATCGGACTGCATACAATTAGCTTGCCGATTTCGGCAAAACTAACAGATGCAGATGTGGAAGATGTAATTGCTGCTGTTAAAAAATGTTTGGCGATCGGCAAATATCGGACTCGATTAAAGGTAACAGCAGCCCAAGCCGCCTAGACTCTTAGCCACAAAACAATGTGAAACCTCTCCGGGTCGTCACCATCTATTCAAGGACTGCTCACATTCAGTACCCTAAAATTTTACACCCTCTCAACGTAGTGGAACTGGAGTTTTTGGTTGATACATCTAGACTTTTTTGGGGTATCCCTAAACTATATTTGTATCTATTAAAAATTCTGAGAAATTAAATGTCTGGGGTGCCGAATGTGAGTCCAAATTCTGTGAACCTAGATTTTGTAAAGCGAGCATTTATTGAAATCACCGACTACCTATCCCAAAAAAATGGCAGGGCGTGGGTTCCGCCAGCTAATTTTTTTTATCAGGAACAAACAAGCGATTGTTTAGCACATTTCAATTTGTCGAGTTGCTAAGGAAAAGAATCAATAATGAATAAACAGATTGGCTACTTTATTCCTGAATTTCCCGGACAAACTCATACTTGGATATGGCGAGAATATCAAGCAATGCTCGATCTTGGTATGAAACCTCACATGATATCAACCCGCCGTCCGCGCACTAAAGTTGTACATACTTGGGCTGAGAAAGCGCAAAGTATGACTGATTATTTGATACCCTTTGAGACCAAAGATTTTGTGAATGTTCCCATAGAACTCATCAAAGCTGGCCCGATTGCCTGGTGGCGCTGCCTCAGTGTAATTGCTAATACTAAAAATCTCTCCTTTTCTCAAAGGCTTTACTATTTGGTATGGGTTGTTATGGGGGCTAAGCTAGCTTGGCTTGCCAGAACCCAGGGCTGGTCTCACGTCCACGTTCATTCCTGTAGCAATGCTGCTAATATTGCCCTATTTGCCTCCATACTTTCGGACATCACTTATAGTCTGGCTCTTCTCGGTCAGTTAGAAGATTTTGGGCCCAATCAAGAACAAAAATGGAAACATTCTGCTTTTGCTTCTGTAATGTCTAAACAACTCCTCAATTCTGTCAAAGATGAGCTGGCAGGCTTCTTGCCCAAGGATGTGAGGGTGTCACCAGTCGGTGTAAATCTCGATGAAATTAAGCGTGAAACTCCCTATACTCCTTGGCAGGAAGGCAGTCAATGCCGAATTTACACTTGCGGCCGTCTCAATATAGCCAAAGGACAAAAGTACCTGATTGAGTCAATTAAGTTGCTTCGACAACAAGGGTTTGATGTCCGCTTGCAGATTGCTGGGGAAGATGCAGAATCTGGTAATGGCTACCGTCAAGAACTCGAGAAATTCATTCAAGAGCAATCAATGTCTGATTATGTTGAGCTGCTTGGTTCTGTCTCAGAAGAACGAAATCGCCAAGGTTATCAAGAGGCTGATATTTTTGTTTTACCCAGCTTGAAAGAGGGAATTTCTGTAGCTGTTATGGAAGCAATGGCTATGCAAACTCCTGTAGTAGTGACGCAGGTGGGTGGAATGGCGGAACTGATAGATAACGGTGTTGACGGTATGCTAGTCCCGCCGGAAAATCCCGAAAAAATGGCAGAGGCCATAGCAAAATTGCTAAAGGACAAAGAATTAACGTTGAGCCTGATTCACAAATCACGACAGAAGATTGCTGCTAAATTCCACCATAGGCGTAGTGCTCAGATATTACTTGAATCCTTGGAGGAACTCAGTTCACGGGGTGAAGAACAGGTTGAAAGCATTGCTGCGTCAAGGTTTTTAGTTAAATGACCAAGCGAAAATATCTTCGCGGGCATGAGCAAAACTTAAGTGCCAAATAGTTCGCTAAAATTAACCATAGTTAATCGCCCTTGAGGAAGTTCTATGTTTGCCGTTAAACGAGCGCTCAAACTCAATAACAACGAAGCGACTTTGATGGCAAAACACGCAGGATTCCGGCGCGTAGTATTTAATTTTGGGTTAAGCTTGCGGACTCAAATGTATAGCGAGGGGAAACTTACAGACTCGAAGGTACTCAACGAAGTCAAAAAAGTTCTCACCAACCACGTCAAGAAACAGCCTGAATTTGCTTGGATGAACCAGTTGTCTAGCCGAGTCTACCAAAACGCATTAATTGACTTGAAAGATGCGTTTAGTCGATATCGTTTGGGGAAAGCAGGTCATCCAAAATTCGCCAGTCGCCGAAACGGTCAATCTTTTAGGGTCGATTCATCCAATGGGAAAGTGTGGCTTTGTGCTGGCAACACAATTAAGATTCCTACCTTGGGAACGTTTCGTCTTCACGAGCCACTAGAATGCGGTTACGTGTCTCAAACTTTCACTATCTCAAAAAAAGGAAGTCGCTGGTTTGTATCATTCTGTGTTGATGCAGAACGTCTACCTGTTGAGCAATCTCAGGCAGCCGTGGGAATTGATGTAGGTATTAAATATGTGGCCACCCTGTCAAACCAGCAAGTCTTTGACGCACCAAAACCGTTGAACCAAGCGAAAACCAAGCTTGCCACTTTACAGCGAAAAGCGTCCAAGCAGGTAAAAGGTTCCAATAACCAGTGCAAAACCTATAATAAAATTAGCCGACTTCGCGCCCAAATAGCTTGTATTCGCTCAGATTTCCTTCACAAGTTAACAACTCCCACCGCTAAAAATTTTAAGCTCATCAAGATTGAAGACTTGAATATAAAAGGTATGATGGCGAATCACAAACTGGCTGGGGCAATATCCGACTTAGGATTTTACGAATTCAAGCGCCAACTTGATTACAAGTGCAAAATGTATGGAGCAACTTTAGTCCTGGTAGACCAATGGTTCCCTAGTTCTAAAACCTGTTCTAATTGTGGCACTAAAAAAGATATGCCACTAAGCATTCGGACTTTTGACTGTCCTGCTTGTGGCATCTCTTTAGATCGTGATTTCAACGCCAGCATCAACATTTTAAACTGGGAACCCTCGGCTTGAGGGGGATAGCCTACTTA
>NZ_JAUBTT010000247.1:0-1681 GCF_036705125.1 Microcoleus sp. B7-D4 | reverse complement strand
TAATTAGGGCTTGCTGAATAATCGATCGCACATCAAGAATAAGAGCGATCGATATATTCAAGCTCGATTAAAGATAAGTTTTTTCGGTAGATAGTCACCCCAATGATAATTGTAGATTATCTTCAACCAAAAAACAGGCCTTCTTTTTCCAAATAGACATAAAAACACACAAAAAACCCGGCGCCACCAGGTAGCAAGGTTCATAACTAGAAAAGTAATTGCAATAACTGTACCAGATGTATTATCGAGTTTAGCCATCACTCGATTCAGACCGAATCTTCGTTTACCTTGCCCGAACTTGCCCTCAATCGCATTGCGAATTCTCTCATCTTCCAACGCTTGCTTTTTTTTTGATTTACTGACGTTTGCTGGCGGTCTTCCTAGAGGCGGCCCACTAATTCTAATTCCTCTTTCTTTGCACCAAGCTCGGTTCTAAGAGTGTACGGTAAATTCGATCGGCATGAACCGACTCTGGATAGTATCCCGTGAATCTATAATAAGCTTCTAAAGAGTGCTTTTAAGTCCCCTGATTCGTTAAAATTATCCCAGCTCATCCGGTCTAAAAACACATATCCTTCAAAACAACTGGCTGATAGTTTGGCTCCAAACTCTACGCTTTTCCCTGCTTTCCCTCGCGACGTTGGGACGGATGTGGGGTTGACTTAAACTTACTATTCTATCCTGAATACTCTGTTTATCGTTGTCAAACAACCACTGTTGGAAAGCGAGCGACTTCTGTGAGGACTAGCAAGGTTTTATATTGCTTTTTATTCAAACCTTCTAGGGTGGCACCTAAATCAATTAGCTGTTCAATATGACCTAGGTTTCTTTTGATATATTGGAGTTGTTTTTTAATTGCCTGTCTTCTTTTGTTGCGTGTGGGTCGTCTTTGTTTCGCTACTGCTAAGTAGTCTTTTCTAGCCTTATTACGGTAGGTTCTTGGTTTTTTAGGGGTTTTTTCTTTGATTTGTTTATACAGGATGTCTAGGATTTTTTCTGTATGAACTCTGGCTCTGTTTAATAGTCCTAAGTCTGTCGGATAACTAATGTCGGCTGGGGCGCAGGTTGCATCTATGATTAGTTTACCGCGATTGGGGGACTCATTTTTGCCGTCCGAATCCTTTTTTTTTTCGGGTGTGACTGCCGTGATTTCTCGCATTTTTTCAACCATCCGTTCGTTCACTTTATTAATTAGGTTCGGACTAATTCTTTGCCGAAAGTGTACTAATAGGGATGGATCAAATGCGACTTCATTGCTGTAGTTTGATTGACCGATAAAGTATTGTAGATAGGGGTTTTCACGGATTTGTTCTACCGTTTCGCGATCGCTAATTCCCAGCTTTTCTTTAATAATTAACGCCCCCAATGCCATCCGAAAGGATTTGGCTGGTGCGCCCTTTTCTGTGGGGAAGTTTTCAGCATATTCTGATTCAAATTCTGACCACGGGATTAGTTCGGCCATTTTCACCCAACGGTTGTCTGATGACAACCTTCCTCCAAAGGGTAGTTCAAACTCGGATGGGGGACTTGGAGCAAGCTCAGCTTTTCTGTACACAATCGCAGGTGGTGATGCACGACTTTTGATCTATTTTAGCCGTTTTTCTTGCACACTTCTCTCGATCGCCCGCTCGAATAATCCAGGTCCGTCAGCTTTTGGCGCTTATTCAGCAAGCCCTAATTA